>CAWURM010000082.1:0-20548 GCA_963924965.1 uncultured Flavobacterium sp. | reverse complement strand
TGTAGTGGATGGAGTAATTGTTTCTAGTATTGATTACATTTCGCCAAACAATGTAAAAAAAGTGAGTGTGTTAAAAGGTGCTGAGGCTTCTATTTATGGATCCCAGGGTTCCAGCGGGGTTATCGTAATTAAAACTAAATAGTTATATTTCTAAGAATAGTGTCAATTAGTCTATTTAAAAAAGAAGAAAGTAGTACTGTTTTTAAATAAAAAAACCCTTAAACATTTGTTGTTTAAGGGTTTGTTTTTGTAGCGAGAACGAGATTTGAACTCGTGACCTCAGGGTTATGAATCCTGCGCTCTAACCGACTGAGCTACCTCGCCAAATTTTCAATAGCAACCATCCCTGATTGCGGGTGCAAATATAAAAATAATATTAAAGCATACAAGCATAAATTAAAGAAAAAAAAATATTTTTAAAAACGTTTTTTTTTCGGGCTTATATTCTATATATTCGAAAAAAATTAAAAGTAGCTCATGGATCAAAAAGTACGTTACGAAATAGAGTTCCCAATCAATTCTTCGCCGCAATTGTTATATCAATATATTTCCACTCCATCAGGATTATCCGAATGGTTTGCTGACAATGTGAACTCGCGTGGTGAATTTTTCACCTTTATATGGAATGACTCAGAAGAAAAAGCGAGACTAGCCTCAAAAAAGTCGGGTGAAAAAGTGAAATTTAAATGGGTAGACGGGAATAATAAAGATACAGAATACTTTTTTGAACTGCATATATTAGTAGATGAGCTTACTAAAGATGTTTCTTTAATGGTCGTTGATTTCGCAGATAAAGATGAAGTTGATGAAGCTTCTTTGCTGTGGGAAAATCAAATATCAGATCTTAAACATCTCATTGGATCCGTATAGATAAATTGTATTTTATGACTTATATTTGCCCTGAACAAAATTCAGGGTTTTTTTATGATTAATTTTAATGGAAATATGGTGTCTCAAGATGCAAATGTGTTGTCGCAAAATCGTGCTTTTTTATTTGGTGATGCTGTTTTTGAAACAGTTAAAATTGTAAACTCAAAAATTCTGTTTTTAGAAGACCATTATTTTAGGTTAATGGCTTCAATGCGAGTAGTAAGGATGGAAATTCCAATGAATTTTACCATGGAGTACATGGAAGAGCAAATTCTTTCAGTAGTAAAAACTAATGGAATTTCAAATTCATCACGTGCAAGAATAACGGTATATAGAAATGATGGTGGTTTTTATTTGCCACAAACAAATGAAGTTTCATTTTTGATACGGGCTATGCCTTCAGAAAATGTTTTGTATGTCCTTGAAAAAGATAATTATGAAGTTGATTTATATAAAGATTTTTATGTTAGCAAACAGTTATTATCTTCTATAAAAACAACAAATCGAATCCTTAATACTACGGCCAGTATTTATGCGCATGAAAACGCCTTAGACAATTGCTTATTGTTAAATGATGCAAAGAATGTAGTGGAAGCGATTCAAGGAAATCTTTTTATGGTAGTAGGTAGTAAGCTAATTACGCCTCCTGTGTCCGAAGGTTGTCTGAATGGCGTGATGCGAAAACAAATTTTAGAATTGGCAAAAAAAATAAGCGATTTAGAAGTCGTTGAAGAAGTAATCTCGCCATTTGAACTTCAAAAAGCAGATGAATTATTTATTACAAATGTCATCAAAGGAATACAGCCAATAACCAAATACCGAAAAAAAGAATTTGCTACAAACTATTCAGTAATACTGCGCGAAAAATTAAATGAAATGATACGTATTGTTTAATTTAGGTAGGGATTTTCAGGTGCATTGGACCAAATAAGATATTCGCCTCCTAGCTCTAATATTTGTTCTTTCCAAAAATGAGTAGCTGATTTACCTATTATTTTATTTTTATAACTATTAGGAGCAATAATCCAGGAGTTTGCATTCATTTCTGTTTCTAATTGATTTTCATCCCAACCGGTATATCCTAAAAAAAATCGGATATTTTCTTTGCTGATTTGGCCACTATTAATTAAATCCTTAGTTGATTCAAAATCGCCACCCCAATAGATTCCATTCGAGATTTCAATGCTATTTGGAATTAAATCTGGTATGTTGTGGATGAAATAGAGGTTGTCTTGTTCTACAGGCCCGCCATTATATATTTTAAATTTGGCACTGATTTCAGGAATTAAATCATTGATGGTGTATTTCAGCGGTTTGTTTATGATAAATCCTACCGAGCCATCCTTGTTGTGGTCGGCCAATAAAATCACAGATCTATTAAATGATAAATCTCCAATTATAGAAGGCTCAGCAATAAGTAGTTGCCCTTTTATTAATTTTTCTGAAATCATAGTTACTGTAATTTATTTATTAAATTTAATAAAAAAAACTACAAAAAACCAAATTTAATCGTTAAAATGCATAAAAAAACCCTCCATCAGGAGGGTTAATGACTATATAAGGTTTTTAAACTTAAAATTAGTTTACTGCACCTTCTAATTCAGCTCCTGCTTTGAATTTCACAACGTTTTTAGCTGCGATTTGAATAGTTTTTCCTGTTTGAGGATTTCTACCGTCTCTTGCAGCTCTAGCTGAAACTGACCATGATCCAAAACCTACTAGAGATACTCTACCACCTTTTTTCAAAGTACCGCCTACATTTCCTAAAAATGACTCTAAAGCTAATTTTGCAGCTGCTTTTGTAATTCCTGCATCTGCAGCGATAGCATCGATTAATTCTGATTTGTTCATAATAATAGTTTTTATTAATTGTTGGTTAAAAAAATTGTTAATACACAAATTTAGCAGGAAATCCCTACCTCGCAAGCGTTTTCGTTGATTTTAGCAGTATTTGTTAATAACTTATTTTTTTTGTTCATAAAACAGTGTTTTTCCTTTGCAAAGTTGCGCTTTTACTAGTCTTAGTAGGCTTTTGCTTCGTTTGTAAATGATATTCCATTCAATAATTCAGCGGTCTTCATTCTTTTTTTTCCTGGAAATTGTAAAGACTGAATCGCTATATAACCATCTTGGACTGCTATTTTTAATTCTTTCTTGGTGAAAATTAGGCTGCCAAGGGCTAAAGAGTGCTTTTCTAAATGTAAAGCTGCTTCATAAATTTTCACATTCCATTCTTGTTCTTTGTCTACAAAGTAACACCAAGCGGAGGGATATGGGCTTAATCCTCTAATTAAATTGTTTATTTCTTGTGCGGATGCTGTCCAATCTATTTTACAATTTTCTTTATTTAGTTTATAGGCTGTTTTTATTTCTTCAGATTCTTTTTGAATCGTAGTTTTAAATGTTCCTTTTTCGATTAAATCTAAAGTTTGAGTAACTGTTTCGCTTCCTAATTGCATTAATCGGTCATGTAGATGACCGGCATTTTCATTAGGATCTATTGTTAACTCTGCGCTCATGATCATGGCGCCAGTGTCTATTTTATCATCTATAAAAAAAGTAGTGACGCCTGTTTTTTGTTCGCCATTTATAATTGCCCAATTGATGGGAGCAGCACCACGATAATCTGGAAGTAGCGAAGCATGTAGGTTAAAAGTTCCTAGTTTAGGCATTTCCCAAACCACTTTGGGTAACATTCTGAAGGCGACAACGACTTGTAAGTTTGCATTTAAGTTTTTTAATTCTTCCAGAAAGGTTTCGTCTTTCAAATTTGTAGGTTGTAGTAGTGGAATATTGTGTTCTAAAGCATATTCTTTTACCGCTGAATATTTAATTTTTTGTCCACGACCTGCCGGTTTGTCTGCTGCAGTTATTACCCCTACAACCGTAAAGCTGTTCTTAATTATGGTGTCTAGGATTCCAACGGCAAATTCCGGAGTTCCCATAAATACAATTCGTAATTTTTCCATTATCGTTTTAAGGTGTATTTGTTATTAGGTTTTAAAAGTATTTTTTCAATTTCTAACAGATGTTGAATTACAAAGATAACATCGTCTGATTTATTATTAATTCTATTTTGGATTTCTCTCGAATTTAATTCCTCTGTTGTTATTATTTTTAGAACAGCTTCCGAAAGTTGTATTAAATCTGTTTTTTTATTTTTTTTACTTATACAGTAGGAACAAATACCACAATCCTCTTTTGTTTTTTCGCCAAAATAGTTTAAAATCAACTTATTTTTGCATACAGTAGTTTCATTGACATATTTTAAAACGGACTTATGTTGTTCTTTCTTTAATGTGTTTTGATTTTCTAAATACTTTGCCACTCGATTTATGGTTCTTTCATCTTCCCGAATTTCATTGAAAATTAAAGTCGAATCATTATTTTTAGAGTGGTAATCCACAATTCCTTTTTCATTTAATTTTTGTAAAACCGCATAAACCTGATTCTCCGTGTGATTTGATTTTTTTGCAATTAAAGGCAGGTTAAATGCTGTTTGCATTTCATAGATACCAGGGTAGGTTCTCAATATTGCCAAGATTATTTCCTCATCATTTGGGTTTAAACTCGTGTAACGAATTACTTCTTTTGAAGGAATGATGAACTGTAATGTGATTTTTTCGGAGAATTCTTGGGATAACGTGATAATACCTTGGCGATCTAAAAACTGCATAGCATTGTATGTTTTTAAAACTGGAAAATTATATTTGAGACAAAATGCATTTAAATTAAAGGAAAACTGTTCGTTTATTCCTTCACCATAGGCTATTTGAAAATAAGTATTTAGTTTTTTGTAGATCGAGTTTAAAAATGCTTTGTCTGGTAAAACAGCAATGAATTGATTTTCTGTTTGTGCAATATCGGAAGGGTTTGTAAGTAATACTGCAAAGGCTTTTTCTCCATTTCTACCTGAGCGTCCCGCTTCCTGATAATAATTCTCTAAATTTTCAGGTAATTGGATATGAATTACGGTCTTTACATTGGCTTTGTCAATTCCCATTCCAAAAGCATTGGTAGCTACAATGACTTGTGCTTCTTCCTGCATCCACAATTGCATGTTTTTATCCTTTTCCTTTAAGGTAAGTCCACCATGGTAATAGGTAGCTTTAAATCCAAGATATTGTAATTGTGTAGAAATATCGACGCAAGACTTTCTATTGCGAACATATATTATGGACGATTGCGGATTTTTTTTTAGTATTTGTTCAATTCGAAATAGTTTGTCATCCGTTTCAAAAACCATATAAGCAATGTTTTTTCGTGCAAATGATTTTTGAAAAAGCTGAGGGTTGTGAAGTCCTAGCTCCGTTATAATATCTTCCTTTGCTTTGGGTGTTGCTGTAGCGGTTAAAGCTAGAAAAGGGATGTTTGGGAAATGTTCCTTCAAGCTAGAAATTTTTAGATAGGCAGGTCGAAAATCATGTCCCCATTGCGAAACACAATGCGCTTCATCAATGGCAATTAAATTGATTGGCAAGGTTTTAATTCGTTCTAAAATCCAATCGGACTGCAAGCGCTCAGGCGATAAATAGAGAAATTTATAATTTCCAAATTGGCAATTGTCCAATAAGTCAATCATTTCATTCGATTTTATTCCTCCCGTTAGTGCAATTGCTTTAATGTCTTTTTTTTGCAAATTAGAAACCTGGTCTTTCATTAATGCTATTAGTGGCGAAATAACTAGGCAAATCCCTTCATTTACCATTGCTGGAATTTGGAAACAGATGGATTTCCCTCCGCCGGTTGGCATCAACGCAAAGGTGTCTCTTCCACTTAAAACAGAATCGATTATTTCCTGTTGAAGTGGTCTAAAGCTGTCATGTTTCCAGTATTTTTGAAGGATTTTTAAGGCTTCAGACATCAATGTTTGAATTTTGAATATTACGCTTTCCATTCATTATTCAAAAATTGAATAATGATTTAAGAAGAAATTTTGTCTAATATAAAAAGAATTCTGTTATCTACCGTATCCTTTGGTACTTCAATAAGGTCATATCCATACCCTTGATAGGTTTCGATAAGGTGATTTTGAATCAATTGTGCTTGTTCGTAGTTTTCATAACGTGCTTCGTCGCTAATATAAATTTCTTCCCAAGGTGGTAGAATGAAAATTTTTGAATACACGTGCTCTCTGCAAATGGCATCAAATGAAGCAGGATAGCTATCCCCTATATAATGCATGTAGGCAAGAACATCAGGAATGCCTCGGTCAATAAATACTACATTATGAGTCTCATTTTGAGCATTTTCGTATTGTTTCTTTCGGCCCTCTAAAAGTAACTCACTGAACAAAAGTGGTTTTTCAAGAAACAATTGTTCGATTCCTTGTTTTTTAGCCTCAAGCGTTACTTCCCGAGAGATTTCAGGATAACAACAAAAACCTTTTGCTATTAACCCATCAATTAGTGTACTTTTCCCAGTTCCGGGACCGCCTATGATTACAATGATTTCTTTTTGCACTTTTTAGAAATAAGGCGCAAACTTACTCAAACTTATTGGAATTTGAAAAAATCAGTATCATTAAAATTGTACTTTTTGATAAAAATTCATAATCCATAATTCATAATTTGCAATTGAAACCGTATATTTGCTTTAATTTTAATTTAAAAATGGATAAGAAGGCTGAAGAATTTTACGATAGATTAAAAGTAGAGTTGGATTTAAGTAATACTTGGCCCGCTTTATACTTATTTAAATTTATTGTTCCTACTGAAAATGATAATGTTAAACGTGTTGAATTAGCATTTGATTGTATGGGTGCCGTTATTAAAACTACAAAGTCTAAAACGGGTAAATTTACTAGTGTTTCAGTTGATGTTCAGGTTAAAGATTCTCAAGAAATTATTGATAAATACCTAGAAGTCTCTACTATTGAAGGTATAGTTTCATTATAAATAGCTTATAACAAGTTATAAAGCAAACGAGGAGTTGTTTGTATCACTTCAGTTATATGGCAAAGCCTCAAATAATTCGCATATGAATTCAAAGTATAAAAAAGAAATTGCTAATGATGTTGTGCATCATTTAGAATATAATGCTGAAAGACCACACCTTATTATTCCTGAATACGGGCGTCATTTGCAAAAACTTATTGAACAAGCTACTGTAATTGAAGATGTAGAAGAACGCAATAAAGCGGCTAAATATATTATTCAAGTAATGGGAAGCTTAAATCCTCATTTACGTGATGTACTTGATTTTCAACATAAATTATGGGATCAGCTTTTCATCATGTCTGATTTTAAATTAGACGTAGAATCTCCATATCCTATTCCATCGCGTGAAGTTTTGCAATTAAAACCAGATGTTTTGAAATATCCTCAAAATTATCCTAAGTACAGGTATTATGGGAATAATATTAAGTACATGATTGATGTTGCTAATAAATGGGAAGAAGGAGATATGAAAAATGCATTAGTGAAGGTAATCGCTAATCACATGAAGAAATCATATTTAAGTTGGAACAAGGATACTGTGAAAGATGATGTAATATTTGAACATTTGTACGAGCTATCAGATGGTAAATTAAATATGTTACAAAGTACAGAGGAGCTTTTAAATACTACAGATCTTTTAAGAACAAATAAACGCATATCGAATAAAATAATTCCAGCCGGTCAACCAAAAATTCAAAGTAATAAAAACGCTAAAACTGGTAAATCGAAGCAATACATAAAAAATAATAATCAGAAATAAGATACTAATAGTTAGTTTTGGATTAATTCATAAAGCTAAATGTCTGACTAAGTATTTAAATCATTTAAAAATTAATAATAATATCATATGGGAATTTTCAAAATTGAAGGAGGCATACGTCTAAAGGGAGAAATTACTCCTCAAGGAGCAAAAAATGAAGCACTACAAATTTTATGTGCTGTTTTATTAACTCCTGAAAAAGTAATAATAAACAACATTCCCGATATTATTGATATAAATAAATTAATTACACTTTTAGGAAATCTAGGAGTTAAAATTCAAAAAAACGGATCAGGTTCGTATACTTTTCAAGCTGATGAGGTGAATGTTGGTTATCTTGAAACAGAAGCTTTTAAGAAAGAAGGAGGATCACGTCGTGGTTCTATCATGATCGTAGGGCCGTTGTTAGCTCGTTTTGGGAAAGGATATATTCCTAAGCCAGGAGGCGATAAAATTGGTCGTAGACGATTAGATACACACTTTGAAGGGTTTATTAATTTAGGCGCAAAATTCCGATACAATCGTGAAGATCATTTTTATGGTGTTGAGGCCAAAAATGGTTTAGTAGGAGCAGACATGCTTCTTGATGAGGCTTCCGTTACGGGAACTGCTAATATTGTGATGGCTGCCGTTTTAGCCAAAGGTAAAACTACGGTTTATAATGCTGCATGCGAACCGTATTTACAACAGCTTTGTAAGATGTTGAATTCAATGGGAGCAAATATTACCGGTGTAGGTTCTAATTTATTAACCATTGAAGGAGTGGAAGCTTTAGGAGGTTGTGAGCATAGAGTTTTACCGGATATGATTGAAATAGGGAGCTGGATAGGTTTAGCTGCTATGACAAGAAGTGAAATTACAATTAAAAATGTAAGTTGGGACAATCTAGGGGTTATTCCTAATACATTTAGAAAATTGGGAATTACCTTAGAACGTAGAGGGGATGATATTTATATTCCTTCTCATGAAGATGGATATGAAATCAAAACTGACATTGATGGATCGATTCTAACTATCGCAGATGCACCTTGGCCAGGATTTACTCCTGATTTATTGAGTATTGTTTTAGTAGTTGCAACCCAAGCTAAAGGTGATGTTTTAATTCATCAAAAAATGTTTGAAAGCCGTTTATTCTTCGTGGATAAATTAATTGACATGGGTGCGAAAATTATGTTATGTGATCCACATAGAGCCGTGGTGATGGGACATGATTTTAAATCACAATTAAAAGCAACAACAATGTCATCACCGGATATTCGCGCCGGAATTTCTTTATTGATAGCTGCGCTATCTGGTAAAGGGACGAGTACGATTCAAAATATTGAACAAATTGATCGTGGATACGAAAGAATTGACGAACGCTTAAGAGCAATTGGAGCTAATATTGTTCGTGTAGAATAAAGGAATTAATTCAATCTAAAAACAAACGCTTAAATAAATCTTTTTACAATCATTCAAAGAGATTTACTTAAGCGTTTTCATTATTATACTATTATGCCTCATCAAGAAAAAGCCATAAAAGCAACCTATTTCAGTATCATTGGGAATACTGGTTTGGCTATTATAAAAGGTTTGGCTGGTTTTTTTGGAAACTCTTATGCTTTAATTGCTGATGCGATTGAATCTACCACTGATATATTTGCTTCTTTTTTGGTCCTATTTGGAATCAAGTATTCTAATAAGCCTGCCGATAAGAATCATCCATACGGTCATGGTAGAGCAGAGCCACTTATTACTTTTTTAGTAGTTGGTTTTTTAATTACTTCGGCTACCATCATTGCGTATGAAAGTATTTTAAATATTCAAACGCCGCACGATTTGCCTAAATCATGGACTCTTTTTGTGTTAGGTGGGATTATTATTTGGAAAGAATATTCGTTTCGCTTGGTGATGAAACGAAGCGTAGAAACAAATAGCTCTTCTTTAAAAGCAGATGCTTGGCATCATCGATCAGATGCAATAACTTCAATAGCTGCATTTGTAGGAATTTCGATAGCTTTGGTATTAGGAAAAGGGTATGAATCAGCAGATGATTGGGCCGCTCTTTTCGCTTCAGTATTTATACTTTACAATAGTTATTTAATTTTTAGACCTGCTCTTGGCGAAATAATGGACGAACATTTAAACGATGATTTGATTGAAGAGATAAGAAAAGTTGCTAGTAAAGTAGAAGGAATTATAGATACTGAAAAATGCTTTATTAGAAAGGCTGGAATGAAATACCACGTAGATCTCCACGCTATTGTAGACGGCCATATTTCGGTAAAAGAAGGGCATGATTTAGCACATAAATTGAAGGACACATTACGGGAAGAAATTCCTGAATTAGGGCATGTGTTAATTCACGTAGAGCCACACCTTTAAATTTATTTGTATTTATAAAAAAGATTGAATAGCTAATTCATAACTTTTTAATCCAAATCCCAATATAACCCCTTTCGCATTTCCTGAAATATAGGACTGATGTCTGAAACTCTCGCGTGAAAAGGTATTTGATATGTGAACTTCAATCACAGGAGTGGTAATGGCTTTTATCGCATCACCTATTCCAATAGAAGTATGAGTGTAAGCGCCAGCGTTAAGTATAATACCGTCATAGGTAAAGCCAAATTCCTGAATTTTATCTATTAACTCTCCTTCAATATTACTTTGATAGTAAGTGAATTCAATGGTAGGAAATTTTATTTGTAAACTAGTGAAGTATTCTTCAAAAGTAAGACTGCCGTAAACTTCAGGTTCCCGTTTGCCAAGTAAGTTAAGGTTTGGCCCATTGATAATGCTAATTTTCATATCTCATGTTTTGGTAAAAATAAATAAACCGTTCCAATTATGGAACGGTTTTAATAAAATAAGTGTTGTTTCTTTTTTAGAATAGAAAACCCAATGAAACTTGAACCACTGAATTTTTGGTTTGTGCTTCTTTAGAGGCTTCTGTAAGACCTAGTACATAGCGACCTTGTAAGAACACGCTTTTCGTTAAATTAAATCCTAATCCACCCACTGCTGCAAATTCAAAAGATTCTGCGTTATTAACATCAAAATTATTTCTTTCGCTTAATAAAAAAGAAGCTTGCGGTCCAAAATCTAGACTGACCACCTTATTAAAATGAATTTTGGCCAATACAGGAATAGATAAATACCCTACTTCATTTTTAAATTCTTCAAAAGCATTTTTGTATGTCGCTCCTTGTGTAGAATATATTAATTCAGGTTGGATTGAAAACCCCTTTATTAAACTAATTTCTGCAACTAATCCTGCGTGGTAGCTTGTAATTGCATCAGTAGTATAATTAGTGTTGTCAACTGTAATTGCGGTACCATTCTGGTTGGCGTAATTTAATCCCGCTTTTATTCCAAATTTAACTAATTGTGCTTGTACGTTTGCAGATAAGGCAAAGAAAAAAAGCCCAATAAAAATTGATTTTTTCATAAGATATTATTTTAATATTAAATTGTATTAATGGTAGGCAATTTAGAACTCTTTTGGTTAATTTTTATTGTAATATTATCTGTTTTTATTTCAAAATTATAGGATTAATTTTTAAAATTAAAATGTATTTACTTCAGCATATCTGATTCTTAATGAACTAATTATAAGGATTTGTTTTGCAAATTTTAGATCTCTATGTAGTCTTAAGCTGATATTTTGTAGTGAAAGTATGTTTTTAATCGATTTAATAAGGTTCTCAACGATTTTGTTAAATTATCGTAAAACATTGAAAATAAGTTACATAACTTCAATATACTAATTTTAAAAAATGATGTCATGAAAAAAATTATCGTATTGGTGGTAACGTTAGGAACATTCGGATTCGTAAATGCTCAAGAAGGAAATTTTAAGATAGGGGCACATGTAGGATTACCGGTGGGTGACGCTAAAGATTTTTCTTCGGTTAATCTAGGTGCAGATGTCGCTTATGTGTGGAAGGTAGCCGACAAATTTAGTGCGGGTATAACTACAGGATATTCTACATATATTGGGAAAACAGTTGATGTGCCAGGTATTGGAAGCTTCAAAGCCGAAGATGCAGGTTTTATACCGATTGCTGCTACAGGACAGTTTTCTATTGCGCCTGAATTGTTCTTAGGAGCCGATCTAGGGTACGCTATTTTTACCGCAACTGACAGTAGTGATGGTGGGTTTTATTATCAACCAAAAATAGGGTATCAAACTAATAAAGTTGAATTTTATCTGGGATACAAGGGTATTTCTGTTGATGGAGGAAATGTGTCGTCTATTAATTTAGGAATTAACTTCAAATTCTAGTATTATTTAGATATTTCTGGACTTGAAACCTCTCTTTTGAGAGGTTTTTTTTATGATTAAAAATACCTTTACTTTGTACCTATGAATTGGACTTCCTACATCAAGAGCTATCAGTCATACTTGAAAATTGAACGCGGTTTGTCAAAGAATACTGTGGAGAATTATTCTTTTGATATTGAGCGCTTGTGTCTCTATCTTTATACGAATGGAATTGAAATTTCTCCAGTGAAAATTACGGAAGAAATCATTCAACAGTTTATTTATACCATTTCTAGTCAAGTTAATGCCCGCTCTCAAGCGCGGATTATTTCAGGGCTTAAAAGTTTTTTTGGGTATCTAATATTTGAAGATTATCGTTCTGATAATCCTCTTGAACTAATTGAAACTCCTAAAATTGGAAGAAAACTACCAGATACTTTATCCATTAACGAAATTGATGCGCTGATTGCAGCCATTGATTTAACTTCTAATGAAGGGGAGCGCAATCGTGCGATGTTAGAAACATTGTATGGCTGTGGCTTGCGCGTTTCCGAATTAGTTTCTTTGAAAATTTCGGATCTCTATTTTGATGAGGGTTTTATAAAAATTACCGGTAAGGGGAACAAGCAACGCTTTGTGCCTATTGGCGATTTAGCCCAAAAATACATAACTATATATCAAGATACGATGCGAATTCATATCAATAGTAAAAAAGGGTTTGGAGATACTTTATTTCTCAATAGGAGAGGAGGACAGCTCACTAGAGCTATGGTGTTTACAATTATAAAGGATTTGGCAGTAAAGATCGAATTGAATAAAAGAATTAGTCCGCATACTTTTCGTCATTCCTTTGCCACACATCTTCTTGAAAACGGTGCTGACTTACGATCTATTCAACTAATGCTAGGTCACGAATCTATTACAACTACAGAAATTTATTTGCATTTAGATCGTAAATTTTTGACTGAAGTGATAAATAACTTCCATCCGAGGAAGGCTTAGATTTTATGTTTATTCTAAAAAAAAAGCATTTCAGAAGTTCTGAAATGCTTTTATATATTTTGGAAATTTTATGAATAACCTATTAAGATTACATTTTATTTAGCGATGTTTACCGCTCTAGTTTCTCTAATCACAGTTACTTTAACTTGTCCCGGATAAGTCATTTCTGTTTGTATTTTTTGTGAAATTTCAAATGATAAAGTGGCTGCATTATCATCAGAAACTTTTTCACTTTCTACAATAACTCGTAATTCTCTACCAGCTTGAATCGCATAAGCATTTTTTACTCCTGTAAATCCGTATGCTACTTCTTCTAGATCTTTTAATCTCTGAATGTATGAATCTAATACTTGTCTTCTTGCTCCAGGTCTTGCACCAGATATAGCATCACATACTTGAATGATAGGAGATAGTAAAGATTTCATTTCTATTTCGTCGTGGTGTGCTCCAATGGCATTGCAAACTTCTTCTTTTTCACCATATTTTTCTGCCCATTGCATTCCTAATAAAGCGTGAGGTAAATCACTTTCAGCATCTGGTACTTTTCCGATATCGTGTAATAGTCCAGCTCTTTTAGCTAGTTTTACGTTTAATCCTAATTCAGCAGCCATGATTCCACAAAGTTTAGATACTTCGCGGGAGTGTTGCAATAAGTTTTGACCATAAGAAGAACGGTATTTCATACGTCCAACCACTTTGATTAATTCTGGGTGTAAACCATGGATACCTAAATCAATCACCGTACGTTTACCTACTTCAATGATTTCATCATCAATTTGTTTAGTTGTTTTTGCTACTACTTCTTCAATACGTGCAGGGTGGATTCTGCCATCGGTTACTAATTTGTGTAAGGCTAAACGAGCGATTTCTCTACGTACTGGATCAAAACAAGACAATATAATCGCTTCCGGTGTATCATCTACAATGATCTCAACTCCAGTTGCAGCTTCTAATGCTCTAATATTTCTACCTTCACGACCAATGATTCTACCTTTAACATCATCCGACTCAATGTTGAATACCGATACGCAGTTTTCTACTGCTTCTTCAGTACCAACTCTTTGAATGGTGTTGATAATTATTTTTTTAGCTTCTTGTTGTGCAGTTAATTTCGCCTCTTCAATAGTGTCTTGAATGTGCCCCATGGCTTGACTTTTGGCTTCTGCTTTAAGTCCTTCCACTAATTGATTTTTAGCTTCTTCAGCAGATAAACCAGAGATTACTTCTAGTTGTTGCAATTGGCTTTTGTGCATTTTTTCAACCTCGGTTTGTCTCTTGTCTAAAACTTCAATTTTAGCAACAAATTCAGCTGATTTTGCTTCAAAATCATCATTTACTTTTTTTGCTTTTGATAGTTCATTAGAAATTTGAGATTCTTTATCGCGAATTCTTTTTTCTACTTCAGCTACTTTCTTATCTCTTGATAAGATTACTTGTTCGTGTTCTGATTTTAATTCAATAAATTTTTCTTTAGCTTGAAGAATTTTATCTTTTTTAATGTTTTCAGCTTCGAGATTTGCATCTTTTAAAATCGAAGCGGCTTCTTTTTTTGCGTTTTTTATTAAGTTTGAAATATTACTTTTTTCTATAATTTTGGCTATTCCAAAACCTGCCGCAATACCTATTATTCCTGAAATGACGATTGTTAATATGTCCATGTTTGTTTAAAATTTATATATAAAAAAGCCTACATTAGGCTGATTGAATAAACTCGAAAAGACAAGTTTTGAGCTAACTCGTTGTTCAAGCTTCCAAACTGAATTGGCTTGCTATAGTAACGATGATTTGCTCATTCTAAATTGTTAGTGTTGAGTTTACCAAATTTGAACTAATGTAGGCAGTATCTTAGTTGCTGTAAAGAACGTTTAATTATCGAGATATTGATCTAAAATCATATTGATTTTTTTTATTCTTTCGATGGTTTCTTCTCCATCAATAGAACGGTCAATTTGTTTTTGTTCTACTTGAGAAGCAAACTGTAAAGCGCACATGGCTAATACATCTTGCTTGTCTCGAACGGCATAATTTTCTTCAAACTGCTTAATCATTACATCAATTTTTTTAGAAGCACTTCTAAGTCCTTCTTCTTGAGACAACTCCACGGTTAGCGGGTATACTCTGTCTGCGATTGATATTTTTATTTTAAGCTTTTCGTCCATATGTTTTACTAATCTGATAGCTGTGCTATACAGTAATCAATTTCACGAATTAATGAATTTATTTTAAGCTTTGTATCTCTTTTATTATCGTCACTGCCCAGTAATGAGTTGGCCACTTTAAGTGTCTCATATTGCGCTTTTAACGCTTCAATTTCAGTGGTCTGATCTTGTATGATTTGTGCAGATTTTGTTAAATCGACTTGTAATTCTTGATTTTTTTTTTCTAAATTTTGTATTTTTAGAATCAGTTTTCCAACTTTATTTTCAAGAGTATCAATTATTTCTGCAATTACACTCATTATATATCCTATTCATTACTTATTATTACAAATTTAGTATTACTTTTTATTATTACAATATTTTATTCGTTTTTTTATTTTAAAATAAACAAAATCTTGTCTTTGAAAGGGTTACGATTTCTGTTTTTTTATAAAGTGAAAGCAATTAGTTTTTTTATCTTAGCAAAAATATATATCATGAGATTTACTCTTTTTATTCTATTATTTTCATGTACTGTTTTTGGGCAGACCGAGTATCCAAAAGACTATTTTGGTTTACCAATGGATATCCCACTGTCGTTATCTGGTAATTTTGGCGAATTGAGGCCCAATCATTTTCACGCAGGTTTTGATTTTAAAACATTGCAAAGGGAAGGAATAGAAATTCATGCAGTAGCTGATGGCTATATTTCTAGAATTAAAATCTCTACATTTGGGAATGGTAAAGCTATTTATATTACACATCCTAATGGGTATACGTCAGTTTATTGTCATTTGCAAAAAGCCACCGATGAAATTGAGAACTTTATAAAAAGAGCGCATTATAAAGAACAATCTTTTGAGATCGAACTATTTTTAAAACCAAACGAGCTAATAGTTAAAAAAGGGCAAACAATTGCTCTTTCAGGCAATACAGGATCGTCGGAAGGACCGCATTTACACTTCGAGTTTCGAGATAGTAAAACCGAAAAAATCATCAATCCACTTTTGTTTGGATTTGATAAATACTTAACGGACACCAAAAAACCTCTGATTACTGCTGTATATGTGTATCCTTTGGATAGTAAATCAGTAGTCAATCAAGCGAAAAGACCCTTATTGCTTAATTTATCGTTACAAAAAGATGGTTCGTATCTATCCAATAAAGTAGCTGCCAATGGTAAAATTGGTTTTGGTATTACGGCTGATGATTATGATAATGTATCTTTCAATAAAAACGGCATCTATAAGGTGCAGTCTTTTTTAAATGGAAAGCCTATTTTTGGATATCAATTTGATACTTATTCATTTGATGAAATGCGGTACGTTAATGCATTAGTGGATTACTCGCGTTATAAAAAAACATCCCAAAGAGTGCAAAAATTATTTATGGTGAATCCCTATAAATTAAGTCTTATAAAGACGGATGAATCCAATGGAGTGATTACATTGGCTCCAAATTTAACTTCAGTGTACCGTATTGAAGTTTCTGATTTTTTTGGAAATAAAAATACGGTGTCCGTTCCTATCAGTTATGATACGTCGGCAACTATTGTGGAGAAAGAGCCCGTAGTTTCTAATTATTTTGTAAAAGTAAATAAGGACAATATTTTTTCTAAAAATAATATGACTGTTTTTTTTCCGGCAGGAACGTTCTTTGAGGATTTTAATATGAATTTTGATGTTAAGGATGATACATTGTATCTTCATGATGATAGTGTTCCTGTATTTTCTAGTTTTACTATTTCAATGGAAAGTGATAAATATTCAGCCGCTGAAAAAGAAAAAGTATATATAGCCGATATTGATTCAAGAGGAAGGGTAGGTTATAATACAACTTATAGTAAAGACAATGTATTCACTACCAAGGTAAAATCATTAGGTAGATATCTATTGAAAACAGATACAACAGCACCAACAGTTTCCATTGTTAATTCTATCGAAGGGAAATGGATTAGTGTACAAAAAACACTTCAATTTGTGATTGCAGATTATGGGTCAGGTATTAAATCGTACAATGGATACTTAAATGGGAAGTGGGTTTTATTTGAATATGATAATAAAACCAGGAAGATAACACATAATTTTAGTGATGGAATTGTAGCTGAAGGAGCCAACGATTTAAAAGTGGTAGTGACAGATAATGTAGGGAATTCTACTACCTTTGAAACGCATTTTTTTAGAAGTCAAAAATAATAATCATATATCTTGAGCATCAAAAAAATATTTTTTGTTTTTATTCTATTATGTCTAGGATTACCTTCTATTGCCCAAACTGCAATTGTTAAAGGGATTATCTTGGATAAAAAAAATCAGCCCGTCACTAATGTAAACATCACCTATTTAGGTAATAGTGCGCAAACAAATGCTAAAGGATTTTATCAGATTAGTATTCCTGTAAACCAAAAAGTAACTATAATTTTTACACATATTGCATTAAAAAAAGCAACTCTTTTCTTGACTTTAAAGGAAAATGAGGAACAGGAGTTTAACTTGGTTATGAGTGACCAGCTCGAGCAAATGGGGGAGATTATTGTAACAACAAATAATAAGAGAAGAATTCAAGGAATTACTACTATTGAGCCTGAAATGCTTAAAAGAATTCCAGGTGCTAATGCCGGTATCGAATCCGTATTAAAAACGTTGCCGGGAGTAAACTCTAATAACGAATTGAGTACACAATATGCGGTACGTGGAGGGAATTATGATGAAAATTTAGTGTATGTAAATGATATTGAAATTTACCGCCCGTTTCTTATTCGTTCTGGTCAGCAAGAAGGATTGAGCTTTACCAATACGGATTTGGTTCAAAACATCGATTTTTCAGCTGGAGGTTTTCAGGCCAAATTTGGAGATAAACTGTCATCGGTTTTAGATATTACATACCGTAAGGCTACTAATTTTGGAGCTACTATAGAAGCGAGTTTTCTAGGCGGTAGTGTTGCTGTTGATGCTGTTTCTAAAGATAAAAAATGGTCTGCAATCACGGGTATTCGCTATCGAAATAATAGTCTTTTAGTTAAAAGTCAGGACACGCAAACAAATTATACTCCAACCTTTGCTGATGTTCAAACGAATATAAATTATCAAGCCTCTGCTAAATGGCAATGGAGTTTTCTGGGTAATATTTCTCAAAATAAATACGATTATCAACCTTTAACGCGTCAAACTAAATTTGGAACGATTGATAAGCCTATGGCGTTGTCAGTTTACTATGAAGGACAAGAAAAAGATCGATATGACACGTATTTTGGTGCTCTTAAAACCACATTCAAAGCTACGGAGAATTTGACACTAAAATTTATTGGGTCTATTTTTTATACATTGGAACAAGAGTATTTCGACATTTTAGCGCAATATCGTTTAGGAGAAGTAGATTCCAATATTGGTTCAGATTCTTATGGTGATGTATCTTTTACTAGAGGAATTGGTTCACAATTGAATCATGCTCGTAATGATTTGGACGCTTTGATTGTAAATACAGAAATCAAAGGGTTTTACGATTGGAAAAAAAATCAATTGGAGTGGGGAGTCAAATATACTCGCGAATCCATTCGTGACCGCATTGTTGAGTGGGAAGTAATTGATTCGGCTGGTTTTTCAATTAACCCACCAATTATTAATTTACCTAAAAATAATCAGCCCTATTCTCCTTATACCGGACCATTAGTACCTTATCAAAATGTACGTGCGATCAATTTTAATACTATTAATCGATTTTCGGCTTATGGACAATGGAGTCGAAAAGGAAATCTAGGGCAAGCTGAAGTTTGGTTAAATGCAGGTGCACGTATGCAAAGCTGGGCTGTTAAGGGTGCTTTAGAAAATGGAAATGCTCAGTTGACCTTTAGCCCAAGAGCACAAATTGCTATTAAACCAGATTGGGAAAAAGATATGGTTTTTAGAATTTCGGGAGGATTGTACCATCAACCTCCTTTCTATCGGGAACTTAGAAATTCACAAGGCATAGTAAATCCTAATATCAAAGCACAGCAATCGGTTCATTTGGTTTTTGGAAACGATTATAGTTTTAAAATGTGGGAACGCCCTTTTAAATTAGTCTCTGAGTTGTATTATAAATCACTTACTGATGTAAATACCTATACAATAGATAATGTGCGGATACGTTATGCTGCTTCTAATGTAGCTAAGGGGTATGCACAAGGATTGGATCTTCGATTGAATGGAGAGTTTGTTCCGGGTACAGAATCATGGTTGAGTTTTGGATATTTAAGAACAGAAGAGAACAGTGAAGGTAGGGGGTATATAGCGAGACCGACAGATCAAAGACTAAAATTCGGAATGCTGTTTCAAGATTATATGCCTAATATTCCATCTGTCAAGTTGTATTTAAATCTAGTTTACAATACAGGATTACCCGGTGGTTCTCCCTCTTATGCTGATCCTTACTTTTATCAAAATAGACTGAATGATTATAGAAGGGTTGATGTAGGGTTTTCAAAAGTTTTGATAGATAACAATTCGACGAAAAACAAGGTAAGTTGGTTGGGTAATTTCAAGGAATTAGCCATTGGCTTAGAAATATTTAATTTGTTTAACAATCAAAATGCGATTACCAATACCTGGGTTCGTGATGTGTATTCTAAAAATGAATATGCAATTCCACATTATATGACCACTCGAGTGTTTAACGTAAAGTTAAGCGCTAAATTATAATAGCAAAGGGTTACTGTTTTAGAATTATTATCTTAATTTACAGCATAATTTGGCTTTAATTTTAAAAAGCATTTTCAAAATTGATTACATTTGATTTTATTTTAATAGTACAGCATCATGAAAAAATTACATATAGCATTAATAGGAATTTCAGTTTTACTTTTAACGAGTTGTAAAGAGGAGGTTGAGAAACCTAAAGTAATTTATGATGCAACTAATAAAGGAAAGGAATTATCAAAAGTAGATTCTACTCAAGTGGCACTTGCTGATTTACCTATTCAAATGGAGGGGACTGATTATTTAATCCATCCGGTAGGTGACTTAAGAGTGTATGAAAGAGGTGCGAAATCAAGATATGGGTCATCTAGTGTTATTGATTTAAGCTTTACCATCTCTAATTATGGAGAAAATGAGATTACCGGTTATTTGCAAAACTTAAAATTTCAAAAAACAGATTCCGATTCGATTCATACCCTAACAGATAAACCTGCTTTGATTTTAACAGCTACCTATCTTCAGTCAGTTTCTGATCGAGCCAAAAAACAAATCATGGTTTATACGATGTATGATACGGATACCAATAGAGATGGGAAATTAGACACCAGCGATATTAAGTCATTATATCTTAGTGATATCAGTGGATCCCGATTTACTAAAATATCGGCTAATTTTCAGGAATTAATTGATTGGAGCTTAATTGAATCAAAAAACCGTTTGTATTTTAGAACTGTCGAAGACACAAACAAAAATGGGCAATTTGATAAAAATGATGTAGTTCATTATAATTATGTTGATCTATCTACAAACGGATGGAAAGTAGAAAATTACCAACCTATATAAAGTAATTGCTATATTAAAATATCACTTTCAAGATCTGATTTTTCAATTGTAAAATCAAAATCCAGTTGTTTTACTAG
>CAWURM010000081.1:0-13885 GCA_963924965.1 uncultured Flavobacterium sp. | reverse complement strand
CCGGGAAAGAATTCCATAAATAGTACAATGCGATTTCTTGCGTTTGATAAGATTTATCATCTAATAAAGTCTCATAATCCGCTCTAAATTCTTCTGGGATTTTAGACACTGAGGTAGCGACAGCTTGCCGAACTTGAACATTATTTGTTGCTAAAGCCAGTTGTAATAATTGCTTTTTATTGGCAAAAGATTCGTTTTTTAATTGGTTAACAATTGCTACTTTTACCGTTTCATAGGCATTTGATTGAAGGATTTCACCCAGGAAATCCTTTTTATCTACTAGCCTATTTTTCTTTACTTTTTCCACTTCTAATAACAACTGAGCTGCTTTATTTTTAAGAAGTAACTCATTAGCTTGTTGTGTATTAAAAACTACTGATTCAAGCCATACTTTACTAAAATTTGAAGTATCAAAATTAGAGACCTTGTTTATTTCGTCAAAGAAATCCTGAGTCGTTACCGTTTTGTATTTGTGCGTATTTAAATAATTACAAATGGCTTTTTTAAACGCTAAATCTCCTATAGATTCATGTAAAACAAAAAGTGCCCAAGCTCCTTTTTGATAAAAACTTAGAGAGCTTGCCTTGGCGTTCAAAACTGGAATTGTATCGGTTCGTGAAGCATATTTTATCTGTTGTGCCGATTCATATAATTTTGAATAAAAATGACCATCTCCATATATTTTTCGCTCAGCTAATAATGCATAATAAGTAGCAAAACCCTCTTGTAACCAATGATCTTTTCCGCTCGAAGCAGTTATCAAATCGCCAAACCATTGATGCGCTAATTCATGAGCGTTTACATTAGTATAAGAACGATCTTCAAAACCTATTGAATCCACCACAAACCGACTTGAAAACAAGGTTGCCGATGTATTTTCCATCCCAGCATACAAGAAATCTCTAACCGGAATTTGACTGTATATTTCCCACGGATACTTTAAACCTATTTCGCTTTCTAAAAAATCAAATATTTCTTTAGAATATCGATAAGTAGGTTCTAGCTTAGATTTGTCTTTAGCTTCATAATAGAATTCTAAAGGAATATTTGTAGTTGAATGCAGCGTTTCCCTCTCAAATTTACCAATAGCCAGCATTAATAGATAGGAACTCATTGGTTTTTGCATTTTAAAATCCCAATAACTAAGAGAATCTTTACTGGTTTTATTTTTCAAGACCCCATTAGCTACTACTTGATATTTAGAATCTGCAGTCACTTCTAAATTAAAAATCACTTTCTCGTTTACATCATCAAAACTGGGAAACCAATTGCTAGTGAATCGCCCTTGTCCCTGAGTCCAAACCTGTACATTATCTTTACTTTCAGAACCCACAAAATATAAAGCTTGCTTTGGCTTGGCTTCATACCTAAAACTAATACTGTTCTTTCCTTTTTTGAAATGCCCAATCAACAGCAATTGTTTCTTTGTATTGATATATTCTGTCTCTTTTTGATTGTATTTGACCGCTGCAAACTCCATATTTTGAGCATCAATTTTAATAGTATCAACGGTTTGTAGCACTTCCAATTTATAATTAACTGTACCCAAAACAGACTTTTCAGTTGGATTTATAATGATGCGACCTGTCACGATCTTAAAATCTACAAATTGAGTTTGTTGGGCAAACATAAATGTAGATAGGAATAATAAAAGATATTTCATTTTAAAAATATAAGGTAACTATCTTTCAAAGTTACGAAGGTTTGTTGAACAAATAGAACTAAATTTGTACGTATACTACTTTAAAAAACAAGATAATTCCTTTGAAAAATAAAGCCCTTTTTAACTGGAGCAGCGGTAAAGATTCTGCTTTAGCCCTATATAGAATATTAAAAGATTCTGAATTTGAAATTAGTTGCTTGCTAACAAGTGTTAACCAGCAATTTCAACGCATTTCCATGCATGGTGTTCGAGTAGCACTACTACAGCAACAAGCTCAAAGTATTGGATTGCCGCTAGAAATTATGCAGATACCTGAAATGCCAACGATGGAAGTCTATGAAAAGGTGATGGAAGAAACACTGCAAAAATTAAAGAACCTGGGAGTCACTCATTCTATTTTTGGTGATATTTTTCTTGAAGACTTGCGCAAGTATAGAGAAGATCAATTAGCTGAAATAGGATTTAAAGCCGTTTTTCCACTGTGGAAAATACCCACTCAAGACTTGATCCAAGAATTTATAACATTAGGATTTAAAACGATAGTGGTTTGTGTAAACGAACGCTATTTAGACAAAAGCTTTGTAGGGCGTGTCATTGACCAAGATTTTATTAATGATTTACCAGGAAATGTAGATGTATGTGGCGAAAATGGAGAATTTCATACTTTTACATTTGATGGCCCCATTTTTTCTAAACCAATTGAATTTGAAATTGGAGAAATTGTATATCGTAAATATGAAAAACCTGAAAAGGAAGATTCTTCGGATACCGCTTGCGATACCAACGCTACAGACGCATTTGATTTTGGATTTTGGTATTGTGATTTACTCCCTATTTCGTAAAACTAAAAGCTCCAAAACGATTATTTTGGAGCTTTTTTATTATTAAAATAAATAAGATATTAATCTAAGTTAGGAAGTGTAAAAGTATCAAAAACACTTTCCTCTTTCATGAGTGCTTCAATTTCTGACGATTTTCTAGGTGCTTCAGCTGATAAATTGACGGGACCGTTTTTAGTAATTAGAATATCATCTTCGATACGCACTGCTATTCCCCACCATTTTTTATCGCAATCACTGCCTTTTGGAATGTAAATCCCTGGTTCCACTGTCAGTACCATATCCTCTTCAAAGTTATTATACAAGCCCGGATCATGAACATCTAAACCAATATGGTGGGAAGTTCCATGAGGAAAATATATTCTTGAATCTGCTTCGTTCTTTATAATTCCTAATTTTAATAATCCTTGACTAATTACTTTGCGAGCGGCAACATCCGGTTCTCCAATGCTATTACCAATCACAGCAGTGGCTATCCCTGCTTCTTGCGCATTATAAACCAAATCGTATATCAATTTTTGTTCAGTTGAAAATTTTCCGTTCGCTGGAATCGTGCGCGTCACATCAGCACTATAACCATGATACTCGGCGCCTAAGTCCATTAAAACCATATCATTTTCGACTTTCATTTTACTATTTTCAATATAATGCAAAACACAACCATTGTTTCCTGCACCTACTATAGAAGGATATCCTTCAAATTCGCTACCGTATTTTTTATAGACGAATTCATGAACACCTTGAATCTCTGTTTCTGACATTCCAGGATGCATGGCTTTCATAATCTCGCGTTGTCCCATAGCCGAAATCCGAACGGCTTTGGTCAGTAAAACCATTTCTTCTTTGGTTTTTTTCTCCCTCAAACTAGCCATATACGTGGCTATAGATTGCATATCTAAGACTGCTTTCTTGGTTGTTATATTTTTCTTCAACCCTAGTTCTGTTTGGATATTAGAGTCTATTTTTACAGGTGTTTTAACCTCGTAACCTATTTGATTTTTAAAAGCAGTAACTAACTTGTATAAGTCAGCTGTTTCCCTTTTTGAATTTCGATAGTCATCATTAAAATCTTTGAATTGCACTGCGGAAAAACTAGCATAATCTATACCTGAATTCAAAAAATCTTTTCCATTGAAAGCTACATCAAAACCAAGTTCTTTTTTAGCTCCTTCAATACCTAGACGAATTCCAGTCCACTGTTCCGCTCTTGTATTTTTTTCCTGAACGTATAACAGCTCGTTGTAGGTCTTTCCCTCATTACTTGTTTGGTTATTAGAAAAAATAACTAAAACTGAGTTGGGTTCTTTGTATCCTGTTAAGTAATAAAAATCAGGGTCTTGATGGTATACATAGTCTACATCATTAGCTCTATTGCGAACCGGGTTTCCAAAAAATACTGCGACGCTATTTTCGGGCATTTTGGCACGTAACGCAGCCCGGCGTTCTTTGTGAAATTGCGCTGATAAATAATCAGTAGGTGTACCTGTTTGTGCTATTGCATATGAGGCAAAGAACAAGCTAATAATAACGGATAGTTTTAAAGGCATAATTTTAAGGTTTAGGAAAATAGAATTACGAAAATGATTGTATTCAATTAACAGTAAATATAAACTCTTTTTTATAAAAAAAGGTATTTTTATACATAAGAAAGATTTTTCAATGTGACAGTATGGAATCGAAGTTAGCAGATGTTCAATTAAAGTAAGAATGCTTTAAAATAGAGTAATCTTGAAGCATTCTTAGTGTCATTATATTTTCATTCCCCTTATCGCTCTTCATATATTTTCAACAACTGTGTTACTGTATTCCAGTTTCTTATAGTTGCTGTGAGACTTAGTTTTTTTTCAATGTATTTCTGGTCTAATCTTGTTTTTCCTGCACCTACAGCATATTTAATAAATATCCTGTTACCATCAATTTGAGCTTCATCCGGTTTAAATTGACTGATTTTTAAATCATTTATATTCTCAGATCGTAATTCTTTAGAGACAAAAGCCACATATATCTTTTTGATGTCCAATTCTTTTTCTTTCAAAAAAGGATTATTGGTAAAACATTTTTTTAAATCTTCAACTCCCAAAACAATCGTAGGCACGTCATGACCAAAAGCTTTAAAAATTTCCTGTTTAATTATAAATCCAACTTTAGCAGCGCTTTCTTCATCAGAATCTACAAAAACATTGCCTGATTGAATGTAAGTAACAACATTAGTAAAACCAATTTTTTCTAATGTAGTTTTCAGTAGATCCATTTTCATCATATTATGTCCGGAAACATTGATACCACGAAGAAGTGCGAGATGCGTTGTCATTTTATATATTTTTTTGTTGTTCCAAAGGTATTGCGTTTGAAGTAGAATTCACAATTTTTATAAAATCTGAACTTTAATAACTACTTTCTTGACTTTTGAACTCGTTCCATCTTGAACAGAGGGTCTGTGTAAATCGTCTGGAAAAAATACCGTAAACATTCCCCCTTCTATTCTAAAATAGGAAGTTTCACCTTCATAAAAAGTATAATCTTTATCCACATCCGTTTTTACTGTTTTTTGATCTTTTTTAGTAGTAAAACCCATTAATTCTACTCCTTCAATCATATATTGAATATCAATATACTTCGTATGCCCTTCAAGTACACAGTCTTTAATTTCTTTTGTATTGTATTCCTGAACAATGGCGAAAATTTCTTTATTGTCGATTTCGTACGTTCCAGGTGCAATTGCCATCAAATCAGTATTCTTTAAATAGTCAAATCCCTTTGCTAATCTTTTGGTTAGATTTGCGTACAATTTATAATTTTCAATTTTATCGATTATCATCTTAAATATCTAATGCTGTTTTATTAATTAGTTAATTTTATTTTTTCTCAATAAATGCAAAGTATGTTTTAATACTTCTACACTTTTCCAATCATGATGACCTGTAATAATGTACTTTGGGTTTTTAAATTTAGCTTGAACCTTCTTTACTGTTTTGGGCCATTCCTGAAGATTTGCTTCTCCAATATATTCTAGGGTTTTAGCGTCCATACTTTTTACTAAACATCCAGCATAAAGCACTTTTTGTTTTTCAAACCAAATCACAATATTGTCTTTTGTATGTCCTTCTCCAGCATAAAAAGTTTCAAATTGATATTCACCAATAGTAAACACTGTATCTTTTTCTATTAAAAATTCGGCTCTTGGTCTTTCGTTTTCTAACGAAATTGCATCCGTCAGTTTGGTTGTATAGGTTTTAATTCCCTGTTCCTTGTAAAAATCAAGACCGGATGTTCTATCTTCATGAGAATGAATAGCGACTGCAATCATTACTTTTTTATGATGTTTAGCTTCAATGCTATCTAATAATAATTTGATACGGATAATCATCCCAAGGAGAATCAAAAAGGATTACACCTTTTGGAGTAACTACATACATTCCGTTTGCATCTTGCTTTTTTGTGCCAAACATTTTATAGGTAGTGTATACGTAAAAATCAGAAGTAATCTCTGTGATTTTTAATTCGTTTTTAACCGTTTGTCCAAAAGACTGATTTAGATAAAGAAGACTAAATAAAATGGACACAATTGCTAAAAGTCTTTTCATTAAAAATTATAATTATTTTGGAAAATTAATTAAATGTTGGGTTAAAAACCTCGTATTTAAAAGAAGTATTTTTAGTTATAAAATCTAGAGCTTCTTTTGTTTTATCCCTTTTGGTCAGTGTAATTATTTTAATTTTCTCTCTATGATTTTGACTCAGTAAATATAATGTAAAACTTTCTACAGATACATTTAAATCCGGTTCCCAATTATGAAATTCTCTGATATGATAGGAGTAACTATAATTGGTGGATAACTTTCCTCTAAAAACGGATAGTATTTGAAAAGCAGATTTAATTTCTTTTTTGTAGACCAAATGTGTAAAAAGAAATATTCCTGTAAACAGTTTATTATTCTCAAACATCAATCCTTTCTTGGTAAATAGTACCAAAATAAAAAAGCAACTGCATCCCAATAATCCTAATTTAGATAAAACTGATTGATTAAATGGCAAGGAGTACATCATTGCAAATAATGTGATTAGACAACAAAAAGTTAAAATACATAAATTTTGAAATTGCCTAAAATCCAAATTTCTTTCTAAAATTATTCTTTCTTTCAAAGTCTACAATTTTTAAATCTTTTTTTGATAATCTAATATCGTTTTATACTCCCTATTTTTTATAATGATTCTATAGAGTCCTTCATCTAGAACAAAATTAGCTTCTTGTTCTTTATTATCTATCTCGATGATATCCGCAGGAACTCCTTCTTTCTCGAACTCGTTACTTCTATATGCCAAAGCTAAAACTGGAAATTCTAGAATAGCATCTGTTTTAATTCGGTATGATTTTCGTCTACCATCTAAATACAGCCAATCTGGTCTACCTTTTTTATAAATAGTAACTGGATGAATTATTCTACAATCAGCAACACCATTTCCCTCCGGACCATTAAAAGCTTCTCCATTTGCATTAATCATAATTGCAGGTTTTACTTGATTCGCAATTCTGATATAGGGGTTGTTAAATTCGGGGGAACCTTTCTCTGAACATTGTATTTGATCAATAGTAAAGGGATTGACTCCTGTCCTATCGCTTAACCGTCCAGCCATCGCTTTTTCCCAACTTTTAATCCCAGGAATTCCTTCATTAACATGATCGTATCCACAGTGAATTAAAAACTTATCATTTGGATGTAGTGCCATCATTTTGGCAATATTTTCAGCTTGTTCTATTTCTCTATCTTTTCCAGTTTTTCCTTTCACATAGGTATATTCATAATTAAATAATGTAAATCCTAAGTCTAATGCTTCTTTTATTAAATTAGAATACTGGGCTTCAAGCAAGTACAAAGATCCACTTTCCAAATTAGGAATTTTTCTCTTGTTGATTAAGGTATCTTCTAGTGCTTCAACACCCAAATAACGGTAGCCATTTTTATAAAGATCTTTCAATAAAGAAGTAGTAAATACACGATGTCTCGAATTATTATGAGCCTCATTAATGATTATTACTCTCTCTTTTTTAGAACGATTGATAATATAATCTTTTGCGTTTGTTGGTTTAAATTTTTCAAAATACAAACTATCATTTACTGACAATGCTATCTTTTTAGCCCCTTGCATGTCCCAAGTTTGCAATGCTTTTATATAAGCTCCACTGATGGAATAATCCACCGCTGCGGATTGAAATCGCCAAGGGACGGTATCCTTTTCTAACTTATTACTGATATCCTCCTTAAATTTATAAATTTCTTTTTTTGTTTGAGCGTTAAGATTCATACTGATTAAAAATATCAGTATTGGAACAGATAAAGCGTTTTTCATATAATAGTCCCTAATATGGTGAATATTCAAATATACACTTTTTTCCTACTTCTTTTTCAATCACTCCTATTTCCACATTTCACAACAATAAACTATCTTCGCTTTTTATAAAAGAATAGATAAAATCGAAGAAAGAATAAAGATGACTTACTTTTATTATCTATTTTCTTTGCTCTATTTTCCAAAAAAGCCAAATGAACAACCTATTACTTACTCCCATTGAATACTTAAAAGGCGTTGGTCCCAGTCGGGGCGAATTACTACGTAAGGAATTGGGAATTCATAAGTATGCTGATTTAATTAATTTTTACCCAAATCGCTACATTGACCGCACCCGCTATTACAAAATAAACGAGTTGCAAAACAATGTAGCCGAGGTACAAATTATAGGAAAAATCATTAATGTGAAAACGGTTGAATTTGGCAAAGGCAGGAAACGCCTTGTAGCTACTTTTGTAGATGATACGGGTCAAATGGAATTGGTTTGGTTTCAAGGACACAAATGGGTTCGGGAGTCACTAAAAATTAATGAAGTAAATGTGATTTTTGGAAAATGCACCTCTTTCAACGGTATGTACAATATGGCACATCCCGAAATTGAATTGTTAAGTGAACATGAGAAAAGTTTGCGTTCTGCCATGCAACCTGTTTATCCTTCTACAGAAACGCTCACAAATCGTGGAATTTCAAACCGTACAATTAACAAAATGATGCAGCAGCTGTTTCTGGAAACACATACTTTGTTCACCGAAACGCTTCCTGATTATTTAATACAAGATTTAAAACTGATTTCCAAAAAAGACGCATTAATCAATATCCATTTTCCAAAAAGTAGCGAAGCTTTGGCGAAAGCCCAATTTAGATTAAAATTTGAAGAATTGTTCTTTATTCAGTTGCAGTTAATTACTAAAAACTTAATTCAGAAGCACAAAATTAAAGGACATCCTTTTACTTTAGTAGGCGAATTTTTCAATGATTTTTATCAAAATCATCTACCATTTGAACTTACTGGAGCACAAAAAAGAGTGATAAAAGAAATAAGAACAGACATGGGTAGTAATGCCCAAATGAATCGCTTGTTACAAGGAGACGTAGGTTCCGGAAAAACAATTGTGGCTTTTATGACGATGTTGCTTGCGCTCGATAATGGATTTCAAGCTTGCTTGATGGCACCGACAGAAATACTAGCTAACCAGCACTTTATTGGATTATCCGAATTGGCTAAAAGTCTGAATATTAACATAAAACTACTGACTGGATCTAGTAAAACTGTAGCCAGAAGAAATATTCATGAAGAACTCGAAAATGGTACTTTGCAAATCCTAATTGGGACACATGCTTTACTGGAAGACAAGGTGAAATTTAAGAATTTAGGACTAGCTGTGATTGACGAACAACACCGTTTTGGTGTGGAACAACGTTCTAAATTGTGGAAGAAAAATGTTATTCCGCCTCATGTTTTAGTTATGACAGCGACTCCAATCCCGAGAACATTAGCCATGAGTTTGTATGGTGATCTGGACATCTCCGTAATTGATGAACTGCCGCCTGGACGCAAACCCATTCAAACCGTTCACCGCTTTGACAGTAACCGTTTAAAAGTTTGGAAATTCATACGGGACGAAATTGCTATTGGGCGCCAAATTTATATTGTCTATCCTTTGATTCAAGAATCGGAAAAAATGGATTTTAAAGATTTAATGGATGGATACGAAAGTATATCTCGCGATTTCCCATTACCGCAATATGCCATATCTATTTTACATGGAAAAATGAAACCTGCGGCTAAAGATGCAGAGATGAAACGCTTTAGCGATGGTAAAACCAATATCATGGTGGCAACCACTGTTATCGAGGTAGGCGTTAACGTACCCAACGCTTCAGTAATGATTATTGAAAGTGCCGAGCGTTTTGGACTCTCACAACTGCATCAATTGCGGGGTCGTGTAGGTCGAGGTGCCGACCAAAGTTATTGTATCTTGATGACAAGTCATAAATTGAGCTCTGACAGTAAGACCCGAATGGAAACGATGGTGAGTACCAATGACGGATTTGAAATTGCCGAGGTAGACCTAAAACTTCGTGGTCCTGGAAATTTAATGGGGACACAGCAAAGTGGTGTATTAAACCTTCAAATTGCAGATATTGTAAAAGACAAGGATATATTAGCTTTAGCTAGAAGCCATGCAATGCAAATTTTAAAGAGAGACGCTCCACTAGAACTTCCTGAACATTCTACCATAAGAGCAGTCTATATCGAATTAACCAAAAAGAAGAACATCTGGAACTACATTAGTTAGATGGTTAAAAACCAAGCTTGTAAATAAGGTGTTTAGCACTTTTTTGTATTTAAAAAAAATAAAAACAAGCATAAGTACTATAAATTTCTTATTAAAAAAATGAAAATTTAAGTGTTGGCGTTTAAAAATGTAGATGAACGTTTTTTGTTTTTTATAAGAAATTATTTCATAAAATTTGATGCATAATAATTCAACACAATTGAAGTATTATAAAATTGTAAAACGTAACATTTTATCAAATTTTATCAAATGAAAAAAATAATTCTTACCTTAATTGTGGCGCTAGTCACAGCGAGTTGTAGTAACGAAACTGCAACAAGTAGTATTGTAAACCCATCGAATGCTACAACGACTAGTTTAAAATCAGTAAATTCAACTAGTAATTGGGGAGATTATAATATTAGTGTATCGGTAAGCCCTGATGGATCTGTATGGACCTACACTATAACTCGTGCATTAGCTAATGCAAAAAACCTAAGTCATTTTATCATTGATCTTAATAACTGTGGCGCAGAAAGTGCCTCTTTTGGTGATATAATTGGAGCTACCGTGAATGGTTTTCCAGCTGATCTCTCTCCTACTGAAGGATCGGGAACAACGTGCAACCCACAAGCTACTACGACAAATTTTGTAAAATTTAATTCATTGCCAGCTGCAACTTCTTGGACACTGGTTATGACTTTGGATAGAGGTTATGAAACTTTTGCTGCTGCAAAAGGATGGCTAAAGGCAGGAAGTTCATGTAATTCAGGTCAAATTGCTGCACCAGGCTGCCCAAAAGAAGCCCGTTGTTCGTATTCACAAGGTTATATGTTTGCTAACGGTGCTACTCAAAATGGTGCTAGCAGTTTTTGGGTAAATGGTGTTACTATAGGAGGAATCAACTATACTCAAGCTAATGGAAATGACATTTGGAACATTGACCGTGGAAGAGGTGGAGACCAAACTTTAAACTCATTTTTTCAACTTGGTGCTGCTCGTTTAAGCGGAATTGATTCTGATGTTGCTGCTGCTGCATCAATCATCGATGCTTATTTTTTAGGGTTAAACGTAATGCAAACGAAAGTAACTACTATAGGTCCAAATCCTTATTCTTATTTTAATCTACCTGCAACATCAAATAGTGTTACTAAAATCCAAGCCATAGCTGCTGGAAATACGATTGGATCTTACATAGATGAACATCACTGTGATTAATTAGATTTATTTTCTAATCACTCAATATAAAGAGGGATTGCTTCAGTAAGCAATCCCTCTTTTTTTGTTCACTTCTTTCCTATTATATTCGTTTTGTAAATTTAATCCATTGCATGGATTAAATTTTTTATCATACCATTTAAACCTTCCTTGTTTTTTATCATCAAAGAGAGGTGCTCATTCCTCAGATGTAAATTAAATTTCGAATATTAACATTATAAATTAACGAGTTCATATTAATTAATACGATATTTGTATGTACAAACGTTAAATATGAATTAAGGTCTTACTTATTCCGATTGGTCTCGCCTAAATTTGTTTTTAACATATAAAATTAATACAAAATCCTACTTTACACAAAGACTATGAAAATAAAATACGCAATTTACACCTTATTAATTTTGGGTTTTGGTGCATTTATCACTTACAGAATTATTGAAAATAAAGGAAATTCTGATTCAGGGAAAGATAAATCAGGAAAGTCAAAAACCATGAATTTATCGGGAATTGTGGTGCAGCCTCAAAATTTTGATAGCAATTTAGTTCTTTCAGGTTCAATTGAAGCAAATGAGCAAATAGAAATTCGTTCTGAAGTTTCGGGGATCGTTGAAAGTATAAATTTTATCGAAGGAAGCAATGTCAATAAAGGACAACTACTATTTAAAGTCAATGACGCTGAGCTGAGAGCACAATTAACACAAGCCACTACCAAGGAAAGACTAGCATCTGAAAATGAAAGACGGGCTAAACTTTTATTGCAAAAAGAAGCCATCAGCCAAGAAGAATATGATGTTGCAAAAGCTGAATATGCATCAGCAAAAGCTCAAATCCAATTAATAAAAGCTCAAATTGCAAAAACAGCCGTAACTGCCCCATTTTCGGGTAGAATTGGACTGCGTTCTATATCCAAAGGAACCTACATCACTCCAACTGTTTTAGTTGCGAAACTAGTGAATATTGGTAAACTAAAAATAACATTTTCAATACCTGAAAAATACATCAATCAAGTAAAAAATAATATGTCATTAAACTTTACAGTTGCGGGATCTACAGCTGTTTATGCTGCTAAAGTATATGCCATTGAACCAGCTGTTGAGATTACCACTAGAACCTTACAAGTTCGCGCGATTACAGATAACAAAAACGGAAAATTGTTACCAGGGACTTTCGCCAATGTTGAATTGCAATTGGATGTCATCAAGGACGCTATAGTAGTTCCTAGCCAAGCCGTAATTCCCGTTCAAAATGGTAAGAAGGTTTTCATTTCTTATATGGGAAAAGCGAAGGAAGTGAATGTAGAAACTGCCACAAGAACAGATGCTTCATTAATAGTATTATCTGGCCTTAAGGCTGGGGATACCCTAATAACGACCGGGGTTATGGCATTAAAAAATGACGTACCTGTTCAAGTAAAAGTAAAATAGATTACAGCCCTCACTTCCACTTCATAATCTCAAAACTGCAATAAAAAACATCTAAAATAAATGAGTTTATCAACACTTAGTATTAAAAGACCAGTGATGACCATTGTTATGAATTTAACAATAGTATTATTCGGGATAATTGGATACACCTATCTAGGAGTTCGTGAATTTCCGTCCATTGATCCTGCACAAGTTTCTATTCGAACCAATTATACCGGTGCCAATTCGGATATTATTGAATCTCAAATTACAGAACCACTAGAGAAAGCTATCAATTCAATCGATGGAATTAGAAACATAACTTCATCAAGTGCACAAGGAAGTAGTTCAATTACAGTCGAATTTAACTTAGACAAAGATCTCGAAGAAGCTGCAAATGATGTACGCGACAAAGTGTCACAAGCCATTAGAAGTTTACCACAAGATATTGATGCACCACCAGTTGTTTCTAAAGCAGATGCCAATAGTGATGCCATAATTTCTATGACCGTTCAAAGTGACACTCGTAGTCCATTAGAATTGAGTGATTATGCTGAAAATGTAATTTCTCAACGTTTAGAAACCATTCCTGGAGTAAGTGGTGTACAAATTTGGGGGCAAAAGCGTTATGCCATGCGTCTTTGGATCGATCCTATAAAGTTAGCTTCCTATGGATTAACGGTTGCTGAAGTACGAACTGCCCTAAATCAGCAAAATGTAGAGTTGCCCTCTGGAAAATTAACAGGTGCAAATACCGAATTAACAGTAAAAACAGTTGGGAATTTAGCTACTGCCGAAGAATTTAACAATATAATCATTCGTACAAATGGGGACAAAATTGTACGGTTAAGTGATGTTGGAAGAGCTGAATTAGGGCCTGAAAATATTGAAACTAAATTAAGTCAATCTGGCCTACCATTAATTGGTTTAGCTATTGTACCACGGCCGGGAGCAAATTATCTGAATATTTCGAAAGCATTTTATGAGCAATTTGAAGCTTTAAAGAAAGATTTACCAAAGGATATCAAATTAAATATCGCCCTTGACAATACTATTTTTGTAAAAAAATCTGTACTCGAAGTAGCGGAAACCTTAGGGATTTCTATTCTTTTGGTAATTTTAATAATCTATTTA
>CAWURM010000080.1:0-6387 GCA_963924965.1 uncultured Flavobacterium sp. | reverse complement strand
TGTAATTTTAAATACGGAAATAAAGCATTAATAGTAACTAAAATTATTTTTGAAGATGAAAAGTAAAGACAAAAAGAATGAAATGTTTTTATACATCGGGACCTTCTTTGTAATGACAGCTAGTTTGTCTATCGCGGTGTTGATTTTGATGCTTTTTTAATTTTAATCCATACTAAAATGGACGCCTGTATAATTAAAAAAACATAGTTAGTTAGTGATAATATCGAAGTTCATACAAATGCTATTTAGCATAGTATAGCGCGAAGTAAATACCCCACTTACAGTCAAAAGTGGGGTATTTGTTTGTAAACTAATAGCGAATGATTTTTTAAAAACATTTAGTAACAAGAAGCTACCAAAGTCCTATATTTGTAAAGCTATAAAGAATAGCAATGGCGAAGAATGTAGGTAAACACGTTATGGGTACAAGGTCAAATTCAACTAGTAATAGCAGATTATTAATGATCTGTTTTCTTATTATTCCTTTCTTAAATGCTTTTTCACAAATTGAAAATGGGTCTACTAATAAGGAATCTACTCCTGTAGTAGTGGATTCTCTTTATCGAGAGGATCAGTTTTATTTTAACTTCACTTATAATTCTTTATTGAAAAGACCTGTAGGTATTTCACAAGAAAAATTTTCTACTGGATTAGCAATTGGTTTTATTAGGGATATGCCTGTTAATCAAGATAGAACAATAGCGATTGGTACTGGTTTGGGGCTTTCCTATAACAATTACAATGAAAATCTGGTAATAATGGGTACTGGACAAATGCCTACTTACGCGATAATAGATTCTAAAGCATCCTATAGTAAAAATAAAATCACCACTGTATTAGCAGAGTTACCACTAGAGTTTCGCTGGAGAACATCCACTTATGAAAGTCATAAGTTCTGGAGGATTTATGGAGGGGTGAAGTTTAGTTATTTGCTTCTTGATCGATCCGTTTTTAGCGATAGTAATGGAAAAATCAGTGTTTCTAATAACAAAGATTTTAATAAATTTTTGTACGGATTATATCTTTCTTCGGGGTATAATACAATAAATGTTTATGCTTATTATGGGTTAAATTCTATTTTTAAGAAAACAGCTGTGATTAATGGAGAGCCAATTGCAATGAAATCCCTTAATATCGGAATTGTGTTTTATATTTTATGACCATAAGTAGAGTAGCAATACTTGAGGAACAGAGCCAATTAAGAAACCAAGAATTAACTCTTTGGCCGTATGGGCGTTCATCTCTAATCGAGAGGAAGCAATAAAACCATTCATCAGCGTTAAAGAAAGAATTGCCACCATGTTTTGGGTTTGAAAATGTAAATTCAATCCAAGAACAAAAAAAGTCAAAGCACTTATTCCTATCATGTGGAGACTTACTTTCATATTTGCAAATAAAAGCACCAATGCTATTAAAGTGCTTAATAGTGCTCCTAAAAAGAAAAAGTGCAATTCAGCATAGCGCTCGATGGTAACGGTAGTGCGAACTAAAAAAATAATTAAAAAACACTGAAGTACTAAAGGAATTTTTCGTTCGGAAATAAGAGGAGTCATTGCGGAGCTTATTTTACCGGCTGACCGTAATCCGAAGAAAATAATAGTTGGCAAGAGAATTGTTGCCATCACCACTTGAAGTAAAACAATATATTTTTCTTTATTTAAAAAGTAGGAGTTGTTAGAAAACAAGTAAAATAAAGTTGCGTAAACGGGAACGAATAGCGGATGGAAAACATAAGAAAATAGAGGGAGAATTTTTTTCAAGACTTCAATAGTTGGTTAATATAGCAAAGATAAGGATTACCCAAAAATAGGCCTACATTCAGGGATGGTTTTTTAAATACGATATGAAATAGTTATATGCAGTGGGAGAAAATTGTTGTATTTGTTGTAGGAGCAATATAAAAAGAAGTCTTATTTTTGAAAAAGAAACGTTTAGGTTGGCACTATAATTAGCACAGACAAAAGAAATAAATGAGTATAGCGATAAAAAATATAATTACAATCCTTGATGCAAAATGGTTTGGCATAGATCTAGATGCACAAGTTGATACAGTTTCAATAGATAGTAGATCACTGCAAAACAGTTCACACACTTTGTTTTTTGCGTTAATTGGTCCTAATAATGATGCACATCTCTATATCAAGGAGTTGATCGGAATAGGTGTTTGTAATTTTGTAGTGACTTATATTCCAGAGGACTGTGCGGATAAGGCTAATTTTATCGTGGTTGAAAACACCCTGACTGCTTTGCAACAATTTGCGGCTTATTATCGCAATTTATTCCAATTTCCAGTGATTGGCTTGACAGGAAGTAATGGTAAAACTATCGTTAAAGAATGGCTTAATTTTTTATTAAGTCCTGATTTTAATATCATCAGAAGCCCTAAAAGTTACAATTCGCAAGTAGGAGTACCCTTGTCTGTAATTGCAATTAATGAAAAACACAACCTAGGAATATTTGAAGCAGGAATCTCCACAGTTGCTGAAATGGATAAATTAGAAAAGGTAATCCAGCCTACAATTGGTATTTTAACAAATATTGGGTCTTCACACGATGAAGGATTTACAAACTTATCGGAAAAAATAAAAGAAAAACTACTTTTATTCAAACAGGCTAAAGTGCTTATTTATCAAAAAAGCAACCAAGTTGACGCACTCCTACCGCCAGCGCCAGAAAAATTTACGTGGAGTTTTGAAAATGAATCGGTCGATGTTTTTGTGAATAAAAAAGAGGTAGGAAATGAGACTACTTTACTTCATTATAAATACAAAGAGAAAGAATACCAATTAGAAATTCCTTTTCTCGATAGTGCTTCTATTGAGAATGCTATTTCTTGTCTAATGGCCATGTTGTATTTTGAGTATGATAATGCTACCATACAATCTCGGATGTTGTTACTATATCCGGTGGAGATGCGATTAAAAGTAAAAAACGGCATCAATAATTGCAGTGTTATTGACGATAGTTATAGTTCCGACTTTCAATCCTTAAAAATAGCTTTGGATTTCTTAGAAAGTCAAAAACAATTCTCAAAGAAAACAGTTATTTTATCGGATATTTTTCAAAGTGGATTATCAAATGAAGAACTGTATGCTAGAGTGGCAAAGTTAGTTGTTTCCAATAATATCAATCGCATAATTGGAATTGGAGATACTATTTCATCTTTTAAAGACAAGTTTGTCAATTGCATTACTTACCCAAATACAGCTGAATTTATTGCAGATTTTGAGAACATCGAATTTGTTAATGAAACCATATTAATTAAAGGAGCCCGTTCTTTTCAATTTGAAGAAATTGTACAATTATTAGAGGAGAAAACACATGAAACTGTTTTAGAAATAAATTTAAACGCAATAAGTTACAATCTTAATTTTTTTAAATCTAAGCTCCAGCCAAAAGTTAAAATAATGGTGATGGTAAAAGCATTTGGATATGGAAATGGAGGACTTGAAATTGCTAATTTATTAGAACATCATAAAGTGGATTACTTAGGTGTCGCTTTCGCTGATGAAGGAATTTCATTGAAAAACGGTGGAATTAAAACTCCTATCATGGTATTGAATCCAGAGAATACTAGTTTTTCAGCGATTATTCAACATGGGTTAGAACCGGAAATATATTGTTTAAAAGGGCTTCATGCTTTTTTAAAAATTGCGACCCAAAAGAAATTAAATCGGTTTCCTATTCATTTAAAACTCGATACAGGGATGCATCGTTTAGGTTTTGAGGAAAATGCCATAGAGGAGTTAATTACCACTTTAGATGGGAATGAAACAGTTGAAGTTAAAAGTATTTTATCTCATTTGGCTACCAGTGATGATGTGAAACACCGCGATTTTGCCTTGGGACAAATTAGGCTGTTTGACAAATTATCAACTCGAATTTGTACCAAACTAAAAATCAAGCCTATTCGACATATATTGAACACTTCTGGAATAAGTAATTTTCCCGAGGCTCAATTTAATATGGTGCGGCTAGGAATTGGCCTTTATGGAGTTTCGAATGATCCAGCCGAGCAAAAATATCTTGAAAATGTTGGGACTTTAAAATCGGTTATTTCCCAGATTAGAACAATAGGGGCGGGTGAAAGTGTAGGGTATGGGCGTAAATTTATGGCTACAGAGCCTACTAGAGTAGCGACCATTCCTATAGGATATGCGGATGGAATTTCAAGAGCCTGGGGTAATGGTGTAGGTTTTGTTACCATAAAGGAAAACAAAGCAATGATTTTGGGTAGTGTTTGTATGGATATGTTAATGGTCGATGTTACTAATATTGATTGTACAGAAGGAGATATAGTAATCATATTTGGAGAAAGTCCAACAGTAACCCATATCGCAAAAATGCTTCATACAATTCCGTACGAAATCCTGACTAGTATATCTCAACGGGTAAAACGTGTCTTTTATCGATAATCTGTCGAAGTATTAAAATTTTGTTAATTTTTTTTTTAATTTAGTTAAAACAAATTTAATTTAAAAAGAAAAGGTATGGGATTTTTTAGTGATTTTAAAGCTTCGCTCATGAAAGGCGACGTTTTAAGTTTGGCAACCGCTGTGGTTATCGGTGGTGCATTTGGTAAGATTGTAGGTTCAGCAGTTGATGATGTAATTATGCCTATCGTGGGTTTACTTACAGGTGGAATTGACTTTACTACAAAATTTGTTACACTCGATGGCAATAGTTATGCGGATTTAGCTGCTGCAAAAACAGCAGGTGCGGCTGTAATTACCTATGGTAATTTAGTTCAAGCTACTATTAATTTTGTGATTATTTCATTGTTTATTTTCGTTGTTTTAAGAGCGGCTGAGAAGGCTAAGAAGAAAGAAGAAGTTGTCGCAGCGCCCGCTGCTCCAGCTGGTCCTTCCCAAGAAGAATTACTTACTCAGATTAGAGATTTGTTAAAAAAAATAATACCGCTACACTTTATATTCTAACTAAACCGCTTCTTAATTGAGGCGGTTTTTCTTTGTATAGACCTTTGTGATTTTAATTAAGAAGTAATAAAATCCACAAAATGTTTTATTTGTAACATTTTGTTATTTTTTGTGAACACTCTTGTTTTAATTTGAATATTACTTCCTTTTGTACTTCAAAATTAATATTCAACACTAAAATAGATAAGATGAGAATAGCAGTTGTAGGCGCTACTGGGATGGTGGGCGAAGTAATGTTACAAGTTTTGGCTGAAAGAAATTTTCCGGTAACTGAATTAATTCCTGTTGCTTCTGAAAGATCAGTTGGAAAAGAAATCGAATACAAAGGAAAAAAATATAAAGTTGTTGGTATGCAGACCGCGGTAGATATGAAAGCTGATATTGCTCTGTTTTCTGCTGGTGGAGAAACTTCATTAGAATGGGCGCCAAAATTTGCTGCAGCGGGTACTACCGTTATTGACAACTCATCGGCTTGGAGAATGGATCCTTCAAAAAAATTAGTAGTTCCTGAAATCAATGCAAGTTCATTAACCAAAGAAGATAAAATTATTGCCAACCCAAACTGCTCGACTATTCAAATGGTTTTAGTTTTGGCTCCATTACATAGAAAATACAATATTAAGCGTGTGATTGTTTCTACGTATCAGTCGATCACTGGAACTGGGGTGAAAGCAGTTCAACAATTAGAAAATGAATACGCTGGCGTACAAGGTGAGATGGCATACAAGTATCCAATTCATAGAAATGCTATCCCTCAATGTGACTCATTTGAAGAAAATGGATACACAAAAGAAGAAATGAAATTAGTTCGTGAAACTCAAAAAATTCTTGATGATAAAACTATTGCTGTTACGGCAACCGCTGTTCGTGTGCCTATCGTTGGAGGCCACAGTGAAGCAGTAAATGTGGAGTTCTCAAATGATTTTGTTGTTTCTGATATTCAAAATATTTTACATCATACTGATGGAGTAGTAGTACAAGACAATAACGATACTTATACGTATCCAATGCCAATGTATGCACAAGGGAAAGATGAGGTTTTTGTTGGTAGAATTCGTCGTGACGAAAGTCAAGCCAATACTTTAAATATGTGGATTGTTGCGGACAACTTACGTAAAGGAGCTGCTACAAATACCATTCAAATCGCTGAATATCTTATTGCTGCTAAGTTATTGTAAGGGGATAAAAGACAGTTGTTTAAATCCATTTAAATTAATAATGCTATATGTTTTATTAATTTAGATGGATTTTTTTTGTGGTTTACCTACATTTGTATCGTATGAAAAAGAAACAGCTTTTATTAAGTCTTTCTTTGGCGATGACGGTATTGTTCTCAATACTTTTTCAATCGCTGCATACCTATGGGCATTTAGCTACCCAATTTTCACAAATAGAATGCCAGCACAAGCATAATGTTAAGCATTCCGCCGAAATTACGCACCAACACCAT
>CAWURM010000079.1:0-25558 GCA_963924965.1 uncultured Flavobacterium sp. | reverse complement strand
CAATTCAGACACTCTACTATATAATTTTTTCAACTCAATTTCGATAATTAAATCAATATCGTGTTTTTCTAAAGCATTAAAAACGATTACATCATCAATCCTATTAAGGAATTCTGGTGCAAATGTTTTCTTTAATGCATTTTCAATTATGCTCTTAGAATTGTCGTCAGCTTGCGCTACTTTTGCGGCAGTACCGAAACCAACTCCTTGACCAAAATCTTTTAATTGTCGAGCTCCAACATTAGAAGTCATTATTATTATAGTGTTTTTAAAGTCAATTTTTCGACCTAAACTGTCAGTAAGATATCCATCATCAAGAACTTGCAATAACATATTGAATACATCTGGATGTGCTTTTTCAATTTCATCTAATAAAACAACACAATATGGTTTTCTGCGAACTTTTTCTGTTAATTGACCACCTTCTTCGTATCCTACGTATCCTGGAGGCGCTCCTACTAAACGAGAAATCGCAAATTTCTCCATGTATTCACTCATGTCTATGCGCACTAGCGCATCTTCTGAATCAAATAATTCTTTGGCTAAGACTTTGGCTAATTGGGTTTTTCCAACTCCGGTTTGTCCTAGAAAGATAAATGAACCTATTGGTCGATTTGGATCTTTTAAACCAGCACGATTTCTTTGGATAGATCGAGCAATTTTTAATACCGCTTCGTTTTGTCCCACCACTTTACTTTCGATTAGTTCTGGTAATTTGGCTAATTTATTACTTTCCGTTTGAGCAATACGATTAACAGGAATCCCGGTCATCATGGAAACGACATCAGCAACATTGTCTTCAGTCACTTCAATTCGGTTGTTTTTAGCGTCCTCTTCCCATTTTTCTTGAGCAACTGCCAATTCTTTTTCGATACGTTTTTCATCATCGCGTAGTTTAGCAGCTTCTTCGTATTTTTGCTTTTTAACAACTACATTTTTCAGTTCACGGATGTCTTCTAATTGACGTTCTAAATCAAGTATTTTTTTAGGCACCTCAATATTGGTGATATGCACACGTGAACCCGCTTCATCCAAAGCGTCGATAGCTTTGTCTGGTAAAAAACGTTCAGACATATATCTATTAGTCAATTTTACGCATGCTTCAATTGCTTCAGACGTATAAGTAACGTTATGATGGTCTTCGTATTTATTTTTGATATTATTTAAGATGGTAATCGTTTCTTCAACTGAGGTTGGTTCTACGATAATCTTTTGGAAACGTCTTTCTAACGCTCCATCTTTTTCGATGTATTGTCTGTATTCGTCAAGAGTAGTTGCCCCGATACATTGGATCTCTCCTCTTGCTAATGCCGGTTTAAACATATTGGATGCGTCCAAAGAGCCTGTTGCTCCACCAGCACCTACAATTGTGTGTATTTCATCAATGAAAAGAATGATGTCATCATTTTTCTCTAACTCATTCATTACCGCCTTCATGCGTTCTTCAAATTGACCTCTGTACTTCGTTCCTGCTACCAGGCTCGCTAAATCAAGAGTTACGACACGTTTGTTAAACAAAATTCGAGAAACCTTTTTTTGAATGATACGTAAAGCAAGTCCTTCTGCAATCGCAGATTTACCCACACCAGGCTCTCCTATAAGCAGAGGGTTGTTTTTTTTACGGCGGCTTAATATTTGGCAAACACGCTCAATTTCCTTTTCACGGCCTACTACAGGATCTAACTTTCCTTCCTCGGCCATTTCTGTTAAATCCCTTCCAAAATTATCTAGAACAGGTGTTTTGGACTTTTTATTGGATTTATTAGCTGGGTTGTTAAAATTACTTTCTTTAAGACTGTCATCTTGTCCTGAATCATCATTATAAGAGTCTGTCGCTCTTGGTAAATTTTCCAAGAATTCTTCTTCGTTTGGTGTCATATTTATGTATTGTTCTTTAGCTAAATCATAATCTATTTTTAGTTTATTTAATAGCTTGGTTGTAGGATCGTTTTCATTTCTTAAAATGCACAATAACAGATGTGCAGTACTTACTGAAGAACTTTGAAAAACTTTAGCTTCTAGGAAAGTAGTTTTCAATGCACGCTCAGCTTGACGTGTTAAATGCAAGTTTTTCTTTTCAACATTAGTATCTAAGGTAGGGTTAGCGGGGCTAAGTATTTCAACCTTTCTTCTCAAATGATCTAAGTCTACGGAAAGGTTGTTTAATATTTGAATTGCTTTACCATTTCCATCTCGAAGGATACCAAGCATCAAATGTTCAGTGCCAATAAAATCATGACCTAATCGCAAAGCTTCTTCCTTGCTATAAGTAATAACGTCTTTTACTCTTGGTGAAAAATTATCATCCATAATATATATTTAGTATCTGTAAATTTAGTGAATTAGTATTGGAAAAACAAAAATCGTTCCCAAGATGTCTTGTCAGCTAATTGACAAAAAAAAAGATAAATTAATGTTGAATATTTGTTAATTTATTGAACAAAAGCAAATATAATTTTGTTAATAAATCATTGAAATAAGTGGATCTAAATGCTTTGAAAAATTTCAGAAAGCCGTATATTGGCACGTTTTGAAACTAATATAATTATTTAATATAACAACTTATGTCTGAAGGAGAAAAGTTAATTCCTATTAACATAGAAGATGAAATGAAATCAGCTTACATCGATTATTCGATGTCAGTAATCGTATCAAGAGCACTTCCAGATGTTAGAGATGGTTTGAAGCCTGTACATCGAAGAGTTCTTTATGGAATGTATGATTTAGGAGTTTTTTCAAATAAAGCCCATAAAAAATCCGCGAGAATCGTTGGAGAAGTTTTAGGAAAGTATCACCCTCACGGAGATACATCTGTTTATGATGCTATGGTTCGTATGGCTCAGGAATGGAGTATGCGATATTTATTAGTCGATGGTCAAGGTAACTTTGGTTCTGTAGATGGAGATAGTCCAGCTGCAATGCGTTATACTGAGGCTAGAATGCGTAAGATTTCGGAAGAAATAATGGCGGACATCGAAAAAGAAACTGTTGATTTTCAATTGAATTTTGACGATACTTTATATGAGCCAAAAGTAATGCCTACTCGAGTTCCTACTTTGTTAATTAATGGAGCAACAGGAATTGCAGTAGGTATGGCTACTAATATGCCTCCTCATAACCTTACAGAGGTAATCAATGGAACATTGGCCTTTATGGACAATAATGATATTGAGATTGATGAACTAATGAATCACATTAAAGCACCAGATTTCCCTACAGGTGGTGTAATTTATGGATACGAAGGAGTTCGTGAAGCTTTTAAAACAGGTAGAGGTAGAGTAGTAATGCGTGCCAAAGTTGGTTTTGAAGAAGTAGATGGTAGAGAATGTATCATCGTAACTGAAATTCCTTACCAAGTCAACAAAGCAGATATGATTAAGCGTACTGCGGACTTGGTAAATGATAAAAAAATAGAAGGTATTGCCAATATTCGCGATGAATCGGATAGAAATGGTATGCGTATCGTTTATATCCTGAAGCGTGATGCAACACCAAATGTGGTTTTAAATACCTTGTATAAATATACTCAACTACAATCTTCTTTCAGTGTAAATAATATTGCATTGGTAAAAGGGCGTCCACAAATGTTGAATCTAAAAGATATGATTCATTATTTTGTAGAACACCGTCATGATGTTGTGGTAAGAAGAACACGTTTTGAATTGCGTAAAGCAGAGGAAAGAGCGCATATTCTTGAAGGATTGATTATCGCTTCAGATAATATAGATGAAGTTATTGCTTTGATTCGTGGATCTAAAAACACTGAGGAAGCTAGAGAGAAATTAATTGAAAGATTCAAGCTTTCTGATATTCAAGCAAGAGCTATTGTTGAAATGCGTTTGCGACAATTAACTGGTCTTGAACAAGATAAATTAAGAGCAGAGTATGAAGAACTAATGAAATTAATTAGTCATTTGAAAGCTTTGTTAGAAAATGTTGATTTAAGAACTAATTTAATTAAAGAAGAATTAGTAGAAATTAGAGATAAATACGGGGATGAACGTCGCTCTGTTATTGAATATTCTGGAGGAGATGTGAGTATCGAAGATTTAATTGCTGATGAAAATGTAGTAATTACTATATCTCATGCCGGTTATATCAAACGTACTAATCTAACTGAATATAAAACTCAAAATAGAGGTGGAGTAGGACAAAAAAGCGCTGGAACTAGAGATCAAGATTTCTTGGAACATATGTATGTGGCTACAAACCATCAGTATATGATGTTCTTTACTCAAAAAGGTAAATGTTTCTGGATGCGGGTTTATGAAATTCCAGAAGGAAGTAAAACGGCTAAAGGTAGAGCAATTCAGAATTTGGTGAATATTGAAAGCGACGATAAAGTGAAAGCTTTTATCTGTACGCAAGACTTAAAAGATCAAGACTATATTAAGAGTCATAACTTAGTTATGGTGACTAAAAAAGGTCAAGTTAAGAAAACATCTTTAGAGAAATATTCAAAACCACGTGTAAACGGAGTTGCTGCAATTACCATCAAAGAAGGGGATGAATTATTAGAAGCTAAATTAACTAATGGTGAAAGTCAAATTATTTTAGCGGTTAAATCCGGTAAATTAGTTCGATTCGAAGAAACTAAAACGCGTCCAATGGGTAGAACAGCATCTGGAGTTCGTGGAATTACACTAAAAGACGATTCTGATGAAGTAATTGGCATGGTTACTGTAAATGATATGAGCAGCGAGATACTAGTTGTTGCTGAAAATGGTTATGGTAAACGTTCAAGTTTAGACGAATATAGAATTACCAACCGTGGAGGTAAAGGAGTGAAAACGCTAAATATTACTGAAAAAACAGGAAGTTTGATCTCTATTAATGCAGTTACAGATGCGGATGATTTAATGATTATTAACAAATCCGGATTGACTATTCGCATGGCGGTAGAAGATTTAAGAGTGATGGGTAGAGCTACGCAAGGAGTGAAGCTAATCAATATTAAAGGAAATGACTCTATTGCAGCGGTTACTAAAGTAATGAAAGACGATGTAGAAGAGGTAGTTGTTGATGAAGATGGTAATGTTGTTGAATCAGAGGCAATCGAAAGAGTAAAACCTGTACTTGAAGTCCTAGAAGATGAAGAAGGAGCTGATGAAGATGATGATTCCGAAGATGAAGAAGAAGTTGAGGATGATGCTGACGAAGATGATTCAGACGATGATGAAGCTTAATGAAAATAAAAGAAGATTAATAATTAAATAAAAACCACGAATATTATGAAAAGTAAATATGTAATACTTACATCAGCATTATTGATATCAGTAGCTACTTTTGCTCAAAAAGATGAAATCAAAGCAGCTGAAAAAGCGTTAAAGAAAGGAGAAGCTCAAGAAGCTGCAACTATTTTAAAAGGAGCTGAATCTTTAATATCTAATGCATCAGATGCTGAAAAAGCACAATATTTCTTTGTAAAAGGAAATGCGTATTTGGACTTAGCGAATAAAAATATAGATACTGATAAAAATTTATCTGAGGCATCAGCCGCTTATTTAAGTTTAATTGCTGCTGAGAAAGCAGCAGGTAAAGCAAAATATTCAACTGAAGCAGCAACATCAATTACTTCGATAAAATATAAATTGATAAACAGTGCTATTTCTGATTCTAAAGTGAATAAAAATCATGAAAGTGCTCAAAAGTTATATGATGCTTATTTATTAGATAAAAAGGATACCTTAAACTTGTATTACGCGGCTTCTACTTACGTAAATGCAAAGGAATATGATAATGCATTAAAATTGTATGATGATTTAAAAACACTAAACTATTCCGGTAAAGGAACAAGTTATTTAGCTGTTAGTAAATTAACTAATGAAGAAGATCTTTTTACTACTGCTCAAGAAAGAGATAAAATGGTAAAGATGGGGACTCATGAAAAGCCAAGAACAGAAGTGATTCCTTCAAAAAGAGGAGAGATATATAAAAATATTGCATTGATTTTAGTGGAAAAAGGAAGAACTGATGAAGCGAAGAAAGCAATTGCAGATGCTAGAGTTGCAAATCCTGAAGACACATCTTTGATTTTAACAGAAGCAAATTTATACTTAGAAACTAAGGATTTCGAAATGTATAAAAAATTAATTACTCAAGCCTTAGAAAAGAATCCAAACGATGCAGATTTAGTTTTTAATTTAGGTGTTGTAAACTATAATGCTAAGAATTTTACTGAAGCTGAGAAGTACTATAAAAGAGCAATTGAAATCAGACCAGACTATGTAAACGCTTATTTAAATTTAGCGATTATGAAACTGGATGGTGATAAAGTTATTTTTGAAGAAATGAATAAATTAGGAAACACTGAAAAAGACAACAAACGTTACTTGGTTCTAAAAAAACAAAGAGAAGTTGTTTTTACTGGGGCGCTTCCGTTTTTAGAAAAAGCTAATGAATTAGATCCTAAAAACGCTGAGGTTAAAAACACCTTGATTAGTGTTTATGGAGCTTTAGAAATGAGTGAAAAGAAAAAAGCATTGAAAGACAAAATGTAATCTTTCTGTTTTAAATAAAAAAAACCTATCTGAAAAGATAGGTTTTTTTATGCTAAATAATTTTTTTGATTACTCGAAGTTTGTGGGTATGCTTGTTGATTTCGGGATTGTAAATACCTAAATGATCTAACCGATCTATTCGTATTTTTCCACTAGCATGAATGATATAATTGTTTTCCATGATGATTCCTACATGAATGATGTTTCCCTCATCATTATCAAAAAAGGCCAAATCGCCTGGTTCGCTCTCTTCAATAAAACTCAAGGCTTCTCCCTGTGCTGCTTGTTGTGAAGCATCTCTCAATAATTTGTATCCATTCAGTTTGTAAACCATTTGAGTAAACCCGGAACAGTCAATCCCAAAAGGAGTTTTTCCTCCCCATAAATAGGGTGCGTTTAAATATAAAAAAGCAGTGTTTATAATTTCTTTTTTTTCTTTAATTCCATTTACTCTGGTACCGTCAAAATAAAAATTACTAATATTTATTTCGTTATTTTTTAGAAACGATAATGAGATCCTAGTGGAATTGGAATTAACAAATTAGAATTTCCTGTAATATATTCAATTAAATCGCCATTTAAGATAATAGTGCCTTCAGAAAGTTGATTGTAGTTTTCCTCGGAAATCAATTGGTATTGTTTAGAATCTACCCAACCCTCATAATCATCGTATTGCATTTTAATACGGGACCATTGCTTGTATTGTTCCACAATTTGAAAATGTTCACCAAATAAAACTTGAGAAACAATTTCGCTTTTATCACTCGGTTCAAATCGTAAGGGGATTATGGCAAGGTTACAAATTCCGAACATTTAGATCAATTTATGAGTTGAAAAAATGGGTTGTAATGTTTATTACAACCCATAGTTTATTAGTATTTAAGCTCTTTCAATTACAATAGCTGATGCACCACCTCCACCATTACAGATAGCAGCTGCTCCAATCTTACCATTGTTTTGTTCTAGTACATTTATAAGTGTAACTATTATTCGTGCTCCAGAGCAGCCTAGTGGATGTCCTAGTGAAACTGCTCCGCCATTTACATTTACTTTGTCGTTATCTAAACCTAAAATTTTAGCATTAGCAAGACCTACAACTGCGAATGCTTCGTTAAATTCGAAAAAATCAACGTCACTAGCGGTCATTCCTATTTTATCCAATGCTTTTGGAAGCGCTTTAGCAGGACTAGTAGTAAACCATTTAGGCTCTTGAGCTGCGTCAGCGTAACTTTTTATGTATGCTAATGGTTTTAATCCTAGTGATAATGCTTTTTCTTCGCTCATTAATATCATTGCTGCAGCGCCATCATTTATGGTAGATGCGTTCGCGGCAGTTACGGTTCCGTCTTTTGTAAATACAGCGTTTAAAGTAGGAATACGATCTATCTTTACATTAGTGAACTCTTCATCCTTAGAAACTATAATTGGGTCTCCTTTTCGCTGTGGTACAGCAACAGGAACTATTTCATTATCAAATTTTCCAGCTTCCCATGCATTCGCAGAACGAGTATACGATTGAATCGCGTAATTGTCTTGATCTTCTCTTGTGAATTTGTATTCAGATGCACACAAATCAGCACAAACTCCCATTGCGTTGTTGTCATAAGCATCAGTTAAACCATCTTTTTGCATTCCATCTACCATAGTTGACGGACCAAACTTGGTTCCATTTCTTAAATGCATATAATGCGGAATCAAACTCATGTTTTCCATTCCTCCAGCAATAACGATCTCTGCATCGCCACACTGAATAGCTTGTGCTCCTAACATGATAGATTTCATTCCGGATGCACATACTTTATTAATAGTTGTACAAGCAACACTATCTGGTAAACCAGCATATTTGGCAGCTTGACGAGCTGGAGCTTGTCCTACTCCGGCCTGAACTACATTACCCATAAAAACTTCATCAATTAAATTTGGATCTAGATTTATTTTATCTATAGCTCCTTTAATTGCAATTGCACCTAATTTTGGTGCAGAAACGGTAGATAATCCCCCCATAAAACTTCCGATAGGTGTCCTAACGGCAGAAACGATAACAACTCTTTTGTTCATAACTTATAAATGTTGGTTTATAAAGCAAATTTACTCTTTTTTAAACAAAATTTGATTTTGATTTAAGTATTATATTTTTGCGTAAATATTGACAATTTATATTTAAAGCTATATGTTTGATTGTGAACTGGTTTTGGAGGGTATAAAAAAAAACATTAAAAAAAGCCTCAAAATAGTTGTGGGAAACGTAAAGTTGTCTTAAATTTGCAACCGCAAAACAAGACACGTTCTTTGAGCTTGGAGGGGTGCCAGAGTGGTAATGGAGCAGTTTGCTAAACTGTCATCGAGTGATCGGTGCCAGGGTTCGAGTCCCTGTCCCTCCGCTTTATATTTTTTGCACTTCGGGGTGTAGCGTAGCTCGGTTATCGCGCCTGCTTTGGGAGCAGGAGGCCGCAGGTTCGAATCCTGCCACCCCGACTAGATTTTTTACATGAGCAATGGAGGCATAGCTCAGCTGGATAGAGCACCTGCCTTCTAAGCAGGCGGTCGAAGGTTCGAATCCTTCTGCCTTCACAAAAACCCCTATAGACCTAGTGTTTATAGGGGTTTTTAAATTTGTAAAATAGGTTAGTTTTAATCCTTTTAACTTTACATTCTTCTTAATTCTTTTTTTTGGAATCGTTTTTACACCGTTATTTTACTTTTTTATAAATAAACGTCTATGTTAATGAAAAGCTTTTTTGTTTAATTTTCAATCCGTAAATCAATTCAAATGTTTTATTTTTATAAAAAAATGCACCTATGAAATCTTTTTCTAGATTTGGTTTACTATTCGCTTTATTGTCCTTATTTCTTTCGTGTAAGGCGCAGGTCTCTAGTTCGTCTAAGATAGAACCTGCTGTCCCAATGGTTAGCGATACCACATTTGTAAATATAAAAGACTACAGTACTGATTTTGTATTCGATATGAAATATGCTACTGAGGATAATTCCTTGAAAGCAAAAGTATATGATTGTGCAGAATGCTTCCTTCGATTGAAAACGGTAAATGCTATTATAGAAGCCAATAAGTTGTTTATGGCAAAAGGATATAAAATTAAATTTTTTGATTGTTACAGACCTTTAGATGTGCAAAAGAAGATGTGGCAAATTGTATCCAATCCACAATATGTTGCTGATCCTAAAAAGGGATCTATTCATAATCGAGGAGGAGCTGTAGATATTACCCTAGTAGACAAGAAAGGGAAAGAACTCAACATGGGGACTGCTTTTGATTTCTTTGGGATAGAAGCGAGTCATGACTTTCCTAACCTTTCAAAAAAAATAAGAAAAAATAGACTTTTGTTGAAAACAATAATGACCACAGTAAATTTTAATTCATTTGATTCTGAATGGTGGCACTATAATTTAAAATCAGGGTTAACGGATAAAGTTTCAAACCAGAAATGGGATTGCATAGAATAACTTACTGTTCGATACAATGTAAGTTATTGATGAAATAGGTTTCTGGTTCATAAATTTTGTCATTAAGTTCCGATTGAAAGGACTTTCTAATTATAAAATCTTCGCTTTCTGTTAGAAACTTTATTCTCATCATAGATAACGGAGCACTTTTTAAGTCTTCTATGCTTCCTTTTAAGAACATAAATATTCCTGAAGTAACGCGATTATCAAATCCTTTGTCGTCTCTAATCATTGTTCCACAATTTTCTTGGTCAATATGGAGCATGGTGATTATTTTACCATTATTTAATTGTAAAAATAATTTTGAGTTTTTGTCAAAGCAGTTTGCTTTAAGGAAGCCTTTACTTTTTTGTATCAGTTGTACGTTTAATGTTGGTAATCCATCTGTTAAAGCCAATGAATAAAATATATAGCTAGCGTTACCACCAAAAACTTTTTCACTCATTAGATATTCGGTGGTCGATTTGTAGCTCCCTAATGAATCTTTAACGTTCGCATTATAGTCGCATGGTGTTTGAGCAAATGATTTTAGGGTAATTAAGAATACAGCAACTAGAATTATATTTTTCATTTTTATTTAATTTTGTTGCAAATTAAAACTATTTTATTGTTTTTTTCATCAGTAGTAAAAAAACAATAAACATTTCCACCTTCTTTAATCTTCCATTTTTTACGAATGGCATCTACTGTATCGGGAAAATTGCGAATTGTAATATTTGCTTTACTGTTGGACAGATGCGTTTTCATCTCGTCTTTGTTGTAATGGAAACAATTTTTTATTTCAAATGTTCTTCCGGGAAAATCAACTATATTTTGGGAAGTATATAAATGGGAATGCCTATGGAGCTTTGATAGGTTAAAAGTTGTGGCTACCTCATTAAATCCACCAGATTTCATGATGGCGCTATTAGGCTCGTATATATAGTTTTGTGGTAAGGCAAAGGTTGGGATACTATCTTCATTTTTGAAAATAAATTCAAAAGTGTCTGTTTTGTCTTTTAGGATATTGACAGTTTTAATATTTGTTTCTCCTAAATATCCATCGTGTAGTTCCCATAATAATTCTTTAACCTCATTTTCAACAGCAATAATATGAATTGTTTTTACTTGTTTTAATTCAGCTAATCCTGCTGATAGATCGAGTAAAGGAGCAGTTTTTATAAGAATAGCACTTGAGTTTTTAAAATAAAAATCAAGGTTTTCTGGAACATTTGGCAGACAATCTTTTAACATAAATACCTTTCCTTTGGCATCGTTTCTCCTCGAAGGATCGATATAGATCCAGTCCCATTTAGTATTCAATGATTTTAATGTCTCTATACTATCTCCTGAAAAGCAGCTAATGTTGTTAGCGCCCAATTGTTCCATATTGTGTTTTACAATCGAGGAAAGCATAGGGTCAATTTCGCAATGTGTTACGTTTGTTATTTTAGTTGCAAAATAATAATCATCTACCCCAAAACCACCAGTAAGATCAATTAGGTTTTCCCCTGACACCAAATGGCTTTTGTAGGATGCTGTTTTTTCGGAAGAGGTTTGTTCTACAGAGATTTTACTAGGATAAATTATATTTTCAGTTTTAAACCAAGTTGGTAATTTATCTTTTGCCTTTATTTTTGCTTCAATTTGGTTCAAAACTTTAATCCATTCTATATTAAGAAATGGATTTTTTTGAAGTGCTAATTTTGAAATAGGCACATCTAAATTTTGATTGATAAACTCTTGGATTTTAGGATCTAAAATAGAATGTTGCAATTTTATATTTTTTCTGTTAAAACGGAAACGATTTTATTATTTGGAAAAAACTCCTTGGCTATTACTTTGAGGATTGTATAGATAGGGATAGCTACGACCATACCAAAAATACCAAAAGTGATACCGCTAATTAAAATAACTAAAAATATTTCTAAAGGATGCGATTTAACACTCTTTGAAAATATGATAGGTTGACTTATATTATTATCTAAGATTTGCACAATTAAGAAACCAATTACGACGTATATTGTAGTAGGTAGCATTTCTGTTTTAAAATCGGTTCCAATGGCACTAATAAGTGTAAGGATTGCAGCTAATACAGTCGCAATTATTGGGCCTATGTAGGGAATGATATTTAGGAAAGCACATAAAAAGGCAATGATAAAAGCATTTTCGTTTCCAAAAATCAATAGAACAATGAAATAAAGAATAAACACAACAATGAGTTGAATTAATAAACCTATAAAGTATCGAGTAAGTAATTGATTTATTTTTTCTACAGAATTTAAAATTTTCTCTTCATTGGAATCAGGAAGTATTTTTTTAGCTTTTTCTTTAAATACTAGTTGATCCTTTAAAAAGAAGAACGTAATAAAAAAAACAGAGGCTAGTCCCATACCGAAGCCTGCAATTAGATTGAGTATCGTATTGATGAAATCCGTAAAAAAATTATAATTTACAGTAGAGGATAAATTGGAGTTTTTTACAATTCCTTTTAAATCAATGTTGTGTAAGTTGAAATAGGTTTCAATATTAGTCTCTAAAATAGCAAACTGGCTTTGAAGCAAGTTAGTGTCCAAAAGAGATAAGTTTTCTGCTTGCGAAATGATAAGTGGCACAAAAAGAAACACAAATCCTACTAGGATTAGCATAAATAAAACTAAAGTAGTTATTGTGGCAAATATGTTTTTGAATTTTAATCTCTTTTTTAAAAATAAAAGAAAAGGATTTGAAATTAAACATAGAAGCAGTGAAATACATAAATATAAAATTACGGTTTGTATTTTATATAAAAAATATACTCCACAGCTCAAAATGAATAGCGTTGCTATTGCTCTTAATATACCGTTTGCTATCGTTTTCGAATTAATCATTAATAAAAATTTGGGATAAAGATAAAAAAAAACTCGCTTGTTAATAGCGAGTTTTTTATTCATTGAGATAATAGTTTAAATTCGAAAACCGGATCTAACTCCTCCAGAAACGAACAGCGCATCCATTCTTGCTTTCTGTCCATTAGTAAACATATACATACCTGGGTCATCAGTATAATCCATGTAGTTCATTGTCATTTCAATTGGATTTCCTGGACAAGTACTATAATGCGGGAAAACCGGGATTCCGTAATTAGCGGTGTTGTGTTCAGGTGTGTCTGCAACTAAATCATTTCCACAAGTGGAGTCTCCCCAAATGTGGCGTAAGTTCATCCAGTGTCCTACTTCATGAGTTGCGGTTCTTCCCAAATTGTATGGTGCATTAGCTGAGCCCGATAAGCCAAAGTATTTAGAATCGATGACAACACCATCAGTAGCGCTATTTCCGCCAGGAAATTGCGCATATCCTAATATTCCTCCTCCTATTGTACAAACCCACATATTTAAATTGGTCTCTGGCGAAGTGGCATCAAGTCCTCCTTTTCTCGAACTTTTCATGCTGTCTCTTGTTCCCCAAGATTTTTTCTTGGTTGATTTTCTATTAATTGTTTCTAAGACAAAAGTGATTCCAACATTAGCTTTAACTCCCGAAAATAACGTAGGAACATCATTGTAATCAGAGTTTCCAGCGTTAAAGTCTTCATTTAATACATTAATTTGAGATTGAATTTGTGCATTAGAAATATTTTCTTCATTTGAGTTGTATAAAACATTAACAACAACTGGTATTTCTATTTTACCGTTAACTAAACGGCCCGACAATAGTGCCTTTTGTGTAGATGCTTCAATTTGATTCATCTTTAAAGCAAGTGATGGATCAGCTGCTAATTGTGCTTCAAGGACATCTTGTGCTGCACATTTGCGCTGCGTAATTGCATTAGGTTCAGTATTACTTGCATCTGTTAATTCATTTTGACAAGAAAGTAGCATCAGGAATGCCATGGCGGATAAAATAATTTTTTTCATAATAGGTTGTTATAAATTAATGATTTTGGTGTTAATATTTCGTAATTTATAACATTATATTAAAAATGAAAAGTTTTTAACATGAAAATTTTTAGATTCAGTTCCTATCGGATCAGAAAAAATCAATCTTTGCTTTAAAATAAATGCCGATAATATGCTAGCTAACTATTTGTAAACCGCCTATTTGTGGGAGGCTTTATTATTAAAAATAAAGTGCTTTTTTATCAAAAAAAAAACTCGCTAACAAGTAGCGAGTTTTTATTCATTATAAAAATATTTTAGATTCCAAATCCAGCTCTTGCTCCACCAGAAACAAATAATGCTGTCATTCTAGCTTTTTGACCGTTTGTAAACATATACATTCCTCTATCGTCAGTATAGTCCATATAGTTCATTGTCATTTCGTTGTGTGCAGGTAAACATGTACTTACGTATGGGTAAGTTGGTACACCATAGTTAGACGTTTTGTGAACAGGAGTGTCAGATACTAAATCATTCCCACAAGATGCATCTCCCCATATGTGTCTTAGGTTCATCCAGTGACCTACTTCATGACTTGCAGTTCTACCTAAGTTATAAGGATAGCTAGCAGCACTTGATAAACCAAAATAGTCTGAATCGATAACAACACCATCAGTAGCGCTTGATCCTCCAGGAAATTGTGCGTAACCTAAAATTCCACCACCAATATTACATGACCACATGTTAAGAGTATTTGAAGGAGAAGTAGGATCTAGACCCCCTTGTTTTGTTTTCTTCATAGCATCTCTAGTTCCCCAAGACGATTTTGAAGTTGCTTTTCTGTTGATTTTCACTAATTCAAATGTGATACCAACATTTGCAGCTACACCTGCAAACTCTGCTGGAGTATTACTAAAGTCAGGGTTAGTTGCTGTGAAATCTGCATTTAAAACATCTATTTGAGATTGAATTTGAGCATCTGAAATGTTTTCTGCAGCTGTGTTATATAATACGTTTACCACAACTGGTATTACCACTTTACCGTTTACTAATCTGTTTGATAACATTGATTTTTGAGTGAACGCTTCAATTTGGTTCATTCTTAAAGCTAAAGTAGGGTCAGCTTTTAATTGCGCATCAAGAACATCTTGTGAAGCACATGATCTTCTTGCCATAGCATTAGTTGCTAAATCAGTAGATTCTGTTTGGTCATTTTGACAAGAAAACAACAATACGCAAGCCATTGCGGATAAAATTACTTTTTTCATAATAATTAAGGATTTTGTTATAAAAATTTGATTTGGGTTATTAATGCCGCAATTCTATAACATTTAAATTAAATAAAAAAATATTTTAAAAAAATATTTTAACAAGAATTTAGGAAGCCTTATTTGGTGCGGTTTCGTTGTTTTTACAAAATAAATTTTAACAAATTATGCGATCTTATTCTTACAATTATTGAATTTTTTCTTGAGTATATTTATTGATTTTTTAGTCGAAATTGAATCAAAAATGCAATAGAATTATTTTTTAAAATAGTATTTAATCGTTGAAGTGAAATTATCTTTACAAGAACACTAAAAAATCAAATTTAGAACTGATTTTTTTGTGGAACTATTTCGACGAAGTAGTTCTTGAATTTTACTTTTTTCCCGATTTTTTTCAGAAAAAAAAGCTCTCATTTTTCCATGAAAAAGATTAGTGTATAAGAATTCTAGAGAAGAAATTTGTAGATACTCCTTTTTAAATAGAAAGGTGCATTGAGCCTAAAAGTACTTTTCAATTAATTATTGAAAATATAATTTAAAATGTTTGCACCCATTTTCAAGGCTTTTTCATGTACAATAGTAGGGTCGTTATGTACTTCTGCGTCTTCCCATCCATCTCCTAAATCACATTCGTAGGTGTATAGTAAAACAAGTTTGTTGTCTATAAATACACCAAATGCTTGAGGTCGTTTGCCATCATGTTCATGTATTTTAGGGAGTCCATTTGCAAATAGAAAAGGTTTTTGAAAGATGGGATGAGTGGCGGGAATCTCAATTAGTTCATTATTTGGGAAAATTTTTTTTATTTCTTTTCTAATATATTGATCCATACCAAAATTGTCATCGATGTGGAGGAAGCCACCAGCTTGTAAATATTTTTTAAGATTAGCTACTTCAGCGTCATTAAAAACTACATTTCCATGCCCCGTCATATGTAGAAAAGGATAAGAGAATATATCTGAGTTTCCTGGCTGGACAGTTGCTGGTTTTGGATTTATGCGTGTGTCGATAGTAGCGTTACAATATTTTATTAGATTAGGAAGCGATGTAGGATTAGCATACCAATCTCCGCCACCATTGTATTTCACTAATGCGATTTCTTGAGAAAATGAAGAAATAGTAATGAACAGTAAAACTAAATGTATTTTTCTCATAATTATTGTACTAGATTATTCTTCGTTCAAGAATGCAACACTATGACATGCTACTACTGCAGCTGTTTCTGTTCTTAATCTTGTATTCCCTAATGAAACTGGTATGAATTTATTTGCTAATGCTAACGCTATTTCTTTTTCTGAAAAATCACCTTCCGGTCCTATTAGTATAGTACTATTTTCATTTGGTTTCAAAACTGATTTTAAAGTTTTTTTATCTGTCTCTTCACAGTGCGCAATTAATAGATGGCCTTTGTTACTTTGATTAACAAATTCTTTAAAAGTAATAGCGGTATTCAGTTTCGGGAGATACAATAGATTGGCTTGTTTCATTGCCGCCAAAATTATTTTATCGAATCGTTCTTGATTAACTACTTTGCGCTCCGAGTGGTCACAAATAATTGGTGTTATTTCTTGAACGCCAATTTCAGTTGCTTTTTCTAGAAACCATTCATACCGATCATTCATTTTTGTTGGTGCGACTGCTAAATGTAAGTGTACTTTTGAAGGGGCTTCTTTTGTACAAGAAATTATTTTTACGGTGCACTTATTATCAGAGGCTAATGTTATTTCAGTTTCAAATAAATCCCCTAATCCATTAGTTACGTGTAAAATATCAGTATCTTTTTTTCTTAAAACTTTTATGATGTGCTTGCTTTCTACTTTATCAAAAGAGAAGATTTCAGTAGTTGGGTCTATATCGGGATTATAAAATAATTGCATAATTTAAAATTGTATTCGTGCTTTTGAAACTACAGATGATGTTTCGAATTTTTGGGATAAAAACTTTTGATAACCTACAATTCCAATCATTGCAGCATTATCTGTTGTGTATTCAAATTTAGGAACGTAGGTTTTCCAACCGTACTTTTGTTCTGCTTCTTTCAAGGTTTTTCTAATTCCCGAGTTGGCCGAAACTCCACCGCCGATGGCGATTTGATTGATTCCGGTTTCCTTTACCGCTAATTTTAATTTGTCCATTAAAATTTCAATAATAGTATATTGAATAGAAGCGCAAATATCATTAAGGTTCTCTGCGATAAAATCAGGGTTTTCTAATTTTTTCTTTTGGATAAAATATAAAATAGCTGTTTTCAATCCAGAAAAACTAAAATCAAGCCCAGGAACTTTCGGTTTTGTAAATGGAAATGCTTTAGGATTTCCTAATTGAGCGCATTTGTCAACTAACGGTCCCCCTGGATAAGGTAGTCCTAATATTTTAGCACTTTTATCAAAAGCTTCTCCCACTGCATCGTCTGTCGTTTCTCCAATAATTTGCATGTCAAAGAAATCATTGACTTTCACGATCTGGGTATGCCCGCCACTAATAGTCAAAGCTAAAAAAGGAAAGCTAGGCTTGTCAAAGTTTTCTTCGTCAATAAAGTGCGCTAAAATATGCGCATGCATATGGTTTACTGCTATTAAGGGAATTTCTAACGCCAATGCCATCGATTTAGCAAATGAACTACCCACTAGAAGTGAACCCATTAATCCAGGACCTTGTGTGAATGCTATTGCGGATAGTTGGTCTTTTTTAATATTAGCTTTTTGTAACGCGGCATCAATTACGGGAACGATATTTTGCTGATGCGCTCTAGAAGCTAGTTCCGGAACTACTCCGCCATACTGGGTGTGAATCAATTGATTGGCAACAACATTTGATAGTACTTTATCGTTGTATAAGACTGCAGCAGCTGTGTCGTCGCAGGAGCTTTCGATAGCAAGAATAAAAACCTCAGGATTTTGCATAAAAAGGCACAAATTTTGGATTATATTTGACAAACCGATTTTATTTTTTTTATTTTTACGGCGCAGCCAAAATTAAAGAATTTTTATTAAAGGTGCCGCTCTTTCTTGGTCAAAATAATTTTTTAGAAAAAATATAATAACAAAAGGTATCAAAAAATTAATAAAAATAGTTTTCCGCGTATTATTGGGACTAATCTTACTACTGTTAGTACTTGGTATCGCTCTTTCTTTGCCTTTTGTCCAAACTAAAATAGCCCAGTATTTTACTAATTCGATTAATAAAGATTATGGAACTAACATCTCCATTGATGAAGTACGAGTTTCAGTTTTTGGAGGTGTCAAATTTAAGAAGGTACTAATAATAGACCACCATAAAGACACTTTGATTTATTCTAAAATCGTAAATACAAATATTATTGAAGGTAAGAGAATATTAGATGGAGATTTAATTTTTAAAGATATCCGTTTGGATGGTTTGTTGTTTAAGTTGAAGACTTATAAAAATGAAAAAGAAACGAATATAGATAAATTCATCAATGCTTTTAATACGGGTAAACCATCCGGCAAACATTTTTTATTAAAGGCAAATCAAGCTTTTATTACCAACGGTCATTTTATTTTGACCGATGAAAATAAGGAAACTAAAAAACAATTAGATTTCACAAAACTTAATGCTACGCTGAGCGATTTTTTATTGTATGGGCCGGCGGTAAAAACAATAATTAATAAAATGTCTTTTTTAGACCACCGGGGACTATATGTTGCACAATTAAGTTCCGACTTTAGTTATACCAAAAAGAATATTAAATTAGAAGACCTTTCGATTGCAACAAAGGAATCTAAAATTGAAGCTAATGTTTATCTTAACTACAAAATAGAAGATTTCGCTAATTTTACAGATAAAGTTAGGTTTGATGTAAAAATTAAATCTGCCACTTTAGCCTCAAATGATATTAGACTTTTTTATGATGAATTGGGCAAAAATCAATATTTTAATCTAAAGGCCAAGATTACTGGTCCATTAAATAATTTAAATATTACAAGACTTAATTTATTGGATGCCAATCAAACCAAAATGGTTGGAGCGATTAAGTTTAAAAATATTTTCGGAAACAAAGAGCAACGATTTTTAATGGATGCTAATTTGGCTTCTTTTTCCAGTAGCTATGATAATTTGGTTAAAATACTTCCTAACATTTTAGGGAAGAAGTTACCTGTTGAAATTAAAAAATTAGGATATTTCAATGTAGTTGGGAGTACTCAATTAACAAGTACAGCAGTTGATGCGGATGTTGTCTTGACTTCTAGTTTGGGTAAACTTCAATCCGTTTTAAGTATGAATAGGATCGATTTTATTGATAAAGCAACTTATTTAGGAAACATAGTCTTAGATGATTTTGATGTAGGTGAATTGTTGGATCGTGAAGATTTGGGGAAAATAAGCATGAACATTGATGTTGATGGGGTAGGGTTTACTGAAAAATATTTGAACACTTCTCTGAAGGGTGATGTAACTAAAATTGATTTTAATAATTATACCTACACGAATGTTGTGGTAAATGGTAAATTTAAAGCACCTAATTATAAAGGTCAAATTTCAGTAAATGATCCTAATTTAAGCATGAATTTTGATGGTTTATTAGACCTAAGTAAAAAGGATAATAAATATGATTTTCATATCAATGTAGAAAATGCAGACTTGTTTAAATTGAAACTTGTTAAAGATTCTGTTTCTGTTTTTAAAGGAGATGTAGTTGTTCAAGTCACTGGAAATACAATTGAAAATCTACAGGGAAATATCTACATAAAAAAGACATCTTATCAAAACGTGAAAGATACCTATGTATTTGATGACTTTAATATTTATTCTAGTTTCGATAACGATAGGATACGTACGATTACGGTGAATTCACCTGATATCGTTGAGGGGCAAATTATTGGTAAATTTCAATTTGCGCAATTAGGTAATTTAGTTAAAAACTCTTTAGGGAGTTTGTATACCAATTTCAAACCTAATAAAGTTAATAAAGGCCAATTTTTAAAGTTTAATTTTACGATCTATAATAAAATAATTGAAATCTTTTATCCTGAGATCTCAATAGGGTCAAATACTGTGGTAAAAGGAAATATCAAGTCAGATATTCAAGAGTTTAAATTAAATTTTAACTCACCACAAATCATTGCTGCAAAAAATACTTTTGATAATATTCGAATTGCTATAGACAATAAAAATCCTCTTTACAATGCCTATTTAGAGTTGGATAGTATTAAAACTAAATATTATAAAATACGTGATTTTAGCTTGATCAATGTCACCATGAAGGATACGCTTTTCTTTCGTTCTGAATTTAAAGGAGGATCCAAAGGAGAAGATTATTTCAATCTGAATTTGTACCATACTATCAATAAGAATAATGATAATGTGGTAGGCATTAGTAAATCTGAAATGAAGTTTAAAGACTATTTATGGTTTTTAAATGCAGAAGATACACCAAACAATCAAATTGTTTTTGACAAATCGTTTAGGAATTTCAATATCGATGATATTATTTTATCTCATGAAAATCAAGCAATTTCTTTGAAAGGAACAATTAAGGATAATACAAATAAAGACTTAAAGCTTAGTTTTAAAGACGTTGATTTATTTAAAATTACGCCAGCTGATGATCAGTTTGTTTTTAATGGTAATATTAATGGAGAAATTAATTTTAAGCAGAATAATGCCATTTACAAACCCACTGCTTCACTAATAATAGACCATTTAAATATAAATAAAACCGATTTAGGAGTATTAAATTTTGATATCGAAGGAGATCAAAATCTGGAGAAATTCACGATTAATTCTTTTCTACAAAATGATAATTTAGAGTCTTTTAATGCATTTGGAAATTTTGAAATAATTAATAAAGAAACAATACTAGACTTAAAATTAAAGTTTGAGAAGTTCAATCTTGGCGTTCTAAGTTCGATCGGCGGCGACGTTATGACAAATATTAGAGGTTTAATTTCAGGTAATGCCTCTATTGGAGGTAAATTAAACAAACCTAAAATTAATGGACGGCTTTATGCCGATGATACGGGGATGACTATTCCTTATTTAAACGTGGACTATGTTTTAAATGATAGATCAATAATTGATTTGGTCGATCAAAGGTTTTTATTTAGAAACAATACAATTACCGATTCTAAATATGATACCAAAGGAAATTTGAATGGTAGTATTGAACATAATAATTTTGGAGATTGGAAGCTGGATTTATCGGTAAATACTAAAAGATTATTAGTTTTAGATACTAAAGATCGAGAAGACGCAGCGTATTACGGGACCGCATTTATTGATGGAGATGCAACAATAAAAGGACCTACAAATGGATTGTTTATAAAGGTAAATGCAAAATCCGAGAAGGGAACCGCTGTGAAAATACCAATCAATGATGCCGAAAGTGTTAGTGATAATAATTTTGTGCATTTTTTGACTGCCAAAGAAAAATACAATATAGAAAGAGGAATTGTCGATTATGGGAGAAAATACAAAGGACTAGAATTAGAATTTGATTTGGATATTACTCCTGATGCCGAGGTGGAAGTAATATTAGATAGAAATTCAGGTCACGGAATGAAAGGAAAAGGGTATGGGTCTTTATTATTTAAGATAAATACATTAGGAAAGTTTAATATGTGGGGGGATTTTCAACCGTATGAAGGAAGTTATAATTTTAAATATGGAGGATTAATCGATAAAAAATTTGCTGTCAAAAAAGGAGGGTCGATTTCGTGGGAAGGAAACCCTATGAAGGCACAGTTAAATCTAGAAGCGGTATATAAAACAATTGCAAATCCAGCGGTATTATTGGAAAATTCTTCTTTTAATAGGAAAGTACCGGTTCAGGTGATTATTGGTATTCGAGGAGATTTAGCAAGCCCGGAACCCGATTTTAACATTGAGTTTCCTACCGTAAGTAATGTGTTGAAGTCAGAGATTCAATATAAGCTAAATGACAAAGACGTTCGACAAACTCAAGCTTTGTATCTCTTGTCGTCAGGTGGTTTTTTAAGTCCAGAAGGCGTAAGTCAATCGGATTTTTCAGGAAGTTTATTTGAAACAGCTTCTAGTTTATTAGGAGGGATTATAAAATCAGAAAATGAAAAATTCAAAGTTGGACTTAATTATATTTCAGCTGATAGAAGAATTGGTCGTGAAACAGACGGTCGATTTGTAGCGACAATTTCATCAAAAATTAATGAAAGAATTACCATCAATGGAAAAGTGGGGGTACCTTTTGGTGGTATTAATGAATCGGCTATTGTAGGTGATTTAGAAGTGCAATACCGAGTAAATGAGGACGGTTCTCTTAATCTGCGCCTTTTTAATAGAGAAAATGACATCAATTACATTGGTCAAGGAATTGGCTATACACAAGGTTTAGGAGTTTCTTATGAAGTTGATTTCGATACTTTTAAAGAGTTGGTCAATAAAATCTTTAAGAATTACAAATTAGGGACTGTAAATACTACTACTGAAGGGCTGCAAGACTCAAGTTTGGCACCTGAATACATTAACTTCACAAAACCAAAAGAACCTAAAAAAGAAGAGATTAATAAAAATAGAGAGGCAGTGATTCCGGAATTAGATTATTAATCGTATTTATCCGTATATTTATGTTCATTTTTAGAGGATTTTTTTCTCAATTTACCTTTTAGGCTTTAAGTTATTTTCCTCTTGGATGTATTTTTACTAGTCATATTGTGATTTTTTAATACATGAATTATTTCCTGTTTACAGTAAAAGGCAAGAATTCAAGCTACCATTTATATATTTAATTTCATCAATTACGAATCGTTGCTAAAAAAGCAAGAATTGCTTTATTATAGTTAATTGTCAATTATTAATTGAAAATTTTAACTTTTGTTAAAAAAAAATCGTTTTTTTTTGATTTATTGAAAACTTATTAACGAAAACGTTTGAATTTGACAGTCGTGACCAATTTAATAAAAACATAGCGCTTTAAGTGCTTTATGTTTGCTAATTTTACACTTTAATACTTAAATAATGCCAAAAACAATTAAAAAAATAGGGGTTTTAACTTCTGGTGGGGATTCACCTGGAATGAATGCTGCTATTCGATCAGTAGTTAGAACTTGCGCTTTCCATAATATAGAATGCATAGGAATTTATAGAGGATATCAAGGAATGATTGAAGGTGACTTCAAAGAAATGGGACCTCGATCAGTAAATAATATTGTAAATAAAGGTGGTACGGTATTGAAGTCAGCTCGTTCCATTGAATTTAGAACACCAGAAGGAAGAAAAAAAGCGCACGATAATCTTGTTAAAGCGGGAATTGATGCCTTAGTGGTAATAGGTGGAGACGGAACTTTTACTGGAGGTTTAATATTTAACACCGAGTTTGATTTTCCAGTAATGGGTATTCCTGGAACTATTGATAACGATATTTTTGGTACAAGTCATACTCTAGGTTATGATACTGCTTTAAATACAGTAGTTGATGTGATTGATAAAATTAGAGATACTGCAAGTTCTCATAACAGATTGTTCTTTGTAGAAGTTATGGGAAGAGATGCGGGGCATATCGCATTAAACGCGGGAATTGGTGCCGGTGCCGAAGAAATTCTTATACCAGAAGAAGATTTAGGATTAGATCGATTATTAGATTCCCTAAAAAAGAGTAAAGCGTCAGGAAAATCATCAAGTATAGTGGTGATTGCAGAAGGAGATAAAATAGGAAAAAACGTATTTGAATTAAAAGACTACGTTGAAGCTAATTTGCCGGAGTATGATGTAAGAGTTTCAGTTTTGGGACACATGCAACGTGGTGGTTCTCCCTCTTGTTTTGATAGGGTATTAGCCAGTCGTTTAGGAGTGAAAGCGGTAGAGTCGTTAATAGATGGAAAGTCAAACTATATGGTAGGTTTACAAAATGACAAAGTAAATCTTACCCCATTAGAACAAGCAATTAAAGGAAAATCAGAAATTGATAGAGAGTTGTTGAGGGTTTCTGAAATCATGTCAACTTAGAATATAAAATAGAGTTTTTAAAAATTCTATTTTTTAAAATGAATAATAAACAATAAATAGTAAAGAAATGTCAAAAGTAAAATTAGGAATAAACGGTTTTGGAAGAATTGGAAGAATTGTTTTTAGAGAATCTTTCAATAGAGACAATGTTGAAGTAGTAGCTATCAACGATTTATTAGATGTAGATCATTTAGCTTACTTACTTAAATACGATTCAGTTCACGGACGTTTTAATGGAACAGTTGAAGTAAAAGAAGGACAACTTTTTGTAAACGGTAAGAACATTAGAATTACTGCAGAAAGAAATCCAGTTGACTTGAAGTGGAATGAAGTTGATGTAGATGTAGTTGCTGAGTGTACTGGTTTCTTTACAACTATTGAAACTGCTAATGAGCATATTAAAGGTGGAGCAAAAAAAGTGATTATTTCAGCACCTTCTGCTGATGCGCCTATGTTCGTTATGGGAGTAAATCATACTGAAGCTAAAGCATCTGATTTAATCGTTTCTAATGCATCTTGTACTACTAACTGTTTAGCTCCATTGGCTAAAGTTATTAATGATAATTTTGGAATTGTTGAAGCTTTAATGACTACCGTTCATGCTACAACTTCTACTCAAATGACAACCGATGGTCCTTCTAGAAAAGACTGGAGAGGTGGTCGTGCAGCTTCTTGCAACATCATCCCATCTTCTACAGGTGCTGCTAAAGCAGTAGGGAAAGTTATTCCTGAATTGAATGGAAAATTAACGGGTATGGCTTTCCGTGTTCCTACAACAGATGTATCTGCAGTAGATTTAACGGTAAAAGTTGCTAAAGAAACTTCTTATGAAGAAATCATGGCAGTATTGAAAAATGCTTCAGAAACTACTATGAAAGGTGTTTTAGGATTTACTGAAGATTTAGTTGTTTCTCAAGATTTTGTGGGTGATTCAAGAACTTCTATAATTGATGCTAATGCTGGAATTGGATTAAATTCTACTTTCTTTAAAATCATTTCTTGGTATGATAACGAATATGGTTATTCAAGTAAATTGATTGATTTATCAGTGCATATCTCTGGATTGAAATAATTTTTATATATTTATAAATCCCGTTATTGTATTATAACGGGATTTTTATTTTTAATCCTTATATTTATGATATCATAGTGTAATGATTATATAATAAATCAAAGCGTAACCAAAACCCAAAACCTGAAAAAATGAGATTAATTGTTGATAGTGGATCTACGAAAGCCGACTGGATTGCGATAGATGATGATGGAAAAATATTATTTACTACACAAACTTTAGGATTAAATCCCGAAATACTTGAAAATGATGAAATTATCGAACGTTTAAATGATCGTTTTGATATTTTACAAAATAAAAATAGCGCCACTCATTTATTCTTTTATGGGGCAGGTTGTGGTACTGATAGGATGAAATTAACTTTATCTCAAGCTTTTCAAAGTTATTTTCCAAATGCCATTATAACAGTAGAGGAGGATACCTATGCAGCGGTTTACGCTACAACCCCAAAAAATCAAAAAGCGATCGTTTCTATATTAG
>CAWURM010000078.1:0-8364 GCA_963924965.1 uncultured Flavobacterium sp. | reverse complement strand
TGTTTTTGAATCGCAAACCAAAACCAAATTAGGATCAACTGAAATGGGTTCTGAACCGGGAATGCCTTCGGTGCGTACTTTTGTAAACGATTTTGTGAAAACTAAATTAGATAATTATTTACATAAGAATCCACCAACTGCCGATGCACTGTTGCGGAAAATTCTTCAAGCTGAAAGAGAACGTAAAGAACTATCCGGGATTCGAAAATTGGCGACTGATCGGGCCAAAAAAGCGAACCTGCACAACAAGAAATTAAGAGATTGTCGCGCCCATCTTCCGGACACGAAACATCCTAAAAATCTGGAAAGTACCCTATTCATTACCGAGGGAGATTCGGCTTCCGGATCCATAACCAAATCACGTGATGTAAATACACAAGCTGTTTTCAGTTTGCGTGGTAAGCCTCTGAATTCGTATGGAATGAGCAAGAAAATTGTTTATGAAAATGAAGAATTCAATTTATTACAAGCAGCTTTGGATATTGAAGACGGGTTGGAAAAATTGCGTTATAACAATATTGTAATTGCAACAGATGCCGATGTCGATGGAATGCATATTCGTTTATTATTAATTACGTTCTTTCTTCAGTTTTTTCCGGAGTTAATAAAAGAAGGACATTTGTATATTTTGCAAACACCACTTTTCAGGGTTCGAAACAAGAAAGAAACCATTTATTGTTATTCGGATGACGAAAGGAAAGCGGCCATTGAAAAATTAAAACCAAAACCAGAAATTACCCGATTTAAAGGATTAGGAGAAATTTCTCCAGATGAGTTTCAGTTTTTTATCGGGGAAGATATTCGATTAGATCCTGTAATGATGGACAAAAATACTTCAGTAGAGCAATTACTGTCTTTCTATATGGGGAAAAACACTCCAGACCGACAAGAGTTTATCATTAAAAACTTGAAAGTAGAATTAGATCCAATCGAAACCGTTTAATACACCATGATACACAGAATGAATGCTAAAAAACAACTTATCGCTATTGTATTGACCATTGGACTTGTTTTTTCAATTTTGATCTTTATCAATAAAAGTAACGATCATGTAGAATGTGGGTCCGTTATAAAAAAGACAATTGATAAAAAAGGGCAGGAAGTTGTTGAAAAGGAGCATATCTGTAAAGAAAAATATTCTTTTTAAATCATATAAAATTTTAATTAATTACTATTCCATAGGATATATTTCATGAAAGACGAAGACGAAGAAAATACAAATCCAGAAAATGAAGATCTTAATTCAGAGGATCATTCTATTGATGAAAATCAAGACGAGGAATCGGATGAAATCATTAAGGTAGATGCCAAGCATTTTGAAGGACATCATTTTTACGATAATATAGAAGAAGGTGGTGATACTATTACCAAAGTTACCGGTATGTATAAGGACTGGTTTTTGGACTATGCTTCTTATGTAATTCTAGAGCGAGCTGTTCCTGCAATTGAAGATGGATTTAAGCCAGTGCAGCGTCGTATCATGCACTCTCTTAAAGAGTTGGACGACGGTCGTTATAATAAGGTAGCTAATGTTGTAGGGCACACCATGCAGTATCACCCACACGGTGACGCGAGTATTGGTGATGCTATGGTTCAAATAGGTCAAAAAGAATTGCTTATTGACTGCCAAGGAAACTGGGGAAATATCCTTACTGGAGATAGTGCAGCGGCTTCTCGTTACATTGAAGCGCGATTGTCTAAGTTTGCTTTGGAGGTTTTGTACAGTCCAAAAATTACGGATTGGGGAATGTCTTACGATGGACGACGAGCAGAGCCCAATAACCTCCCAGTGAAGTTTCCATTGCTATTGGCGTCTGGAGCTGAGGGAATTGCTGTAGGTCTTTCCACCAAAGTATTGCCGCACAATTTTAATGAATTGATCGATGCCTCGGTAAAAATATTAAAAGGGAAACCGTTTACGATTTATCCTGATTTTATGACGCAGGGTATTGCCGATGTTTCCAATTATAATGATGGAATGCGCGGTGGGAGAGTACGTGTGCGTGCTAAAATTGGTCAACTTGACAAAAACACCTTAGTGATTACCCAAATTCCGTTTTCGACAAATACTACCACACTTATCGATAGTATCCTGAAAGCGAATGATAAAGGGAAGATCAAAATTAAAAAAATTGAAGATAACACCGCTGCCAATGTTGAGATTTTAATTCATTTGTATCCAGGGGTTTCTCCAGATAAAACCATTGATGCTTTATTTGCTTTTACAGCTTGCGAAACGTCAGTAGCGCCTTTAGGCTGTGTTATTGAAGATAATAAACCATTGTTTATTGGGGTTTCGGATATGTTGAAAATTTCAACCAACAGAACCGTACAATTATTAAAGAGCGAACTCGAAATTCAATTGGGAGAATTAGAGGAGCAATGGCATTTCTTGTCGCTGGAACGCATCTTTATCGAAAATAAAATCTACCGTGACATTGAGGATAAAACCACTAGAGAAGATGTTATCCAGGCAGTAGATGACGGGTTAAAGCCACATATCAAGCATTTAAAACGTGCCATAACTGAGGAGGATATTCTTCGTTTGTTAGATATCCGGATCATGCGTATCTCTAAATTTGATAGTAATAAAGCACAAGATAAGATTGAAGCCTTAGAAGGTAGTATCGAACAAGTAAAATACGATTTAGAGCACTTGATTGATTTTGCTATTGCTTATTTTGTAAAGTTAAAAGAGAAATACGGAAAAGGTAGAGAACGCCAAACGGAGTTGCGTGTGTTCGACGATATCGAAGCGACGAAAGTAGTTTTAAGAAATACTAAGTTGTACGTCAATAAAGAAGAAGGATTTGTGGGTACCAGTCTGAAAAAAGACGAGTATGTTACGGATTGTTCGGATATTGATGATGTCATCGTTTTTCTACGTGACGGAAATATGATGGTGACCAAAGTAGATGCTAAAACCTTTGTGGGTAAAGACATTATTCATATTGCTATTTTTGATAAAAGCGACAAGCGTACCATCTATAATGTCATTTACCGTGATGGAAAATCAGGACCTTCTTACATTAAGCGATTCAATGTTTCAGGAGTTACTAGAGATAAGTTGTATGATTTAACTAATGGCTCGAAAGGATCACAAATTCTTTATTTCACTTGTAATCCAAACGGAGAAGCGGAAGTAGTTACCATAATACTACGTCAGGTAGGAAGTATTAAAAAACTGAAATTTGATATTGATTTTGCAAAAATCGGAATAAAAGGACGTGCTTCTAAAGGAAATGTAGTTTCTAAATATCCAATCAAGAAAATTGAAATTAAGGAGAAAGGAATTTCGACCTTATTACCAAGAAAAATTTGGTTTGATGATACCGTACAAAGGTTAAATGTTGATGGAAGAGGGGAATTATTAGGGGAGTTTAGACCGAATGATAAAATATTGATTGTTCAGCAATCCGGGAAATTAAAAGTAGTTATTCCTGAATTATCGACTCACTTTGATGCCGATATGGTGGTATTAGAAAAATGGATTCCAAAGAAACCAATTTCTGCTATTTATTATGATGGTGAAAAGGAGCGTTATTACTTAAAACGATTCCTGGTAGAAACTGAGAATAAAGAAGAAAGCTTTATTACAGAGCATCCTAATTCACAATTGGAAATTGTATCAACGGATTATCGTCCTGTAGCCGAATTGATTTTTCCAAAGATAAAAGGAGTTCAAAAAGAAAGTGTTACTATAGACATCGAAGACTTTATTGCTGTGAAAGGGTTTAAAGCGCTAGGGAATCAACTAACAACAGATAAGTTGAAACAAGTGAACTTACTAGAGTCATTACCATATGATCCTCCTGTAGAAGTTATTCCTGAAGAATTAGAAGTAAACGGAAATACCGATGCTGATGATTCTGGAGTCCAACTAGATGATGACGGACAGATAACCATGTCCTTAGATTAAAAAAAAAGCTTCTGCATTGCAGAAGCTTTTTTTTATTTTTATTATTTCTTTTTTATCATTTTCATATTGATAACCTCGACGAAAAGCGAGAAGGAAATGGCAAAGTATAAATAGCCTTTTGGGACGGGTGTCACATGACTTCCAAAAATTAGCGCGTTTGATAAGTGAGCACTTTCCGTAAGCAACATCATACCTATTAATATTAAGAAGGAAAGTCCTAATATTTGAATAGATGGGTGATTGTTTACAAATGTCCCCACAGGTACTGCAAACTGCATCATAATCAACACCGATATAACTACTGCAGTAATCATAATGTATAACGCCCCATGAACACCATTTGTCATACCCACAGCGGTAAGAATACTGTCAAATGAAAAAACCAAATCAATCATGATGATTTGTAACAATACATTTTGAAATGATTTTGTTGCAGCCTTACCCAGTTCTTTTTCTTCCAGTCCTTTTTCGTCTACTTTTTCTCGAATTTCATTGGTGCTTTTGTAAATTAGGAACAAACCACCAAAAAGTAATATTAGACTTTGTCCTGTTATGCCTGCAGAGAACCAACTAAGATCAATGGAAAACCAAGGTGCTTTCATTTGGATTAATAAATTAATACCAAACAATAGCCCGATACGCATAAACATAGCCAAAAACATTCCTATTTTGGTTGCTTTTTTCCGACTTTCAACTGGGAGTTTACCCGTAGCAATGGATATGAAAATGATATTATCGATTCCCAGAATGATCTCTAAAAATGTCAATGTTAATAAGGCAATCCATGCATCTGGATTTAAAAATACTTCCATATAAATGAGGTGTAAATGAAGTGATTGTTTTTTTATTTAATCTTCCAGTTTGGTAACAGTCCCTTTTTGTTTCTGTGCCGTGCCTACAATTCCAAATTCAAATATATAGGTATTTCCTTTAGTGGACAAAATTTTCATGTCAATTGATTTTTCTTCGGCCATATTTTTTGGATGCAATTTTTTTAAAATATACTCGCAATCGTTCACCCATCGAATGGTGGCTGTATCTATTTTTCCTTCAAAGTTTTCTATTTCAATGCTGTCATTACGCTCAAAAAGTGTTACTTTTTTTACGCCATCGACTTCGTATTCAAAACGGAATTTTCCTGTTTTAAAATCTTTGCAATTGTGTTCTACGTTGTAACAAGAAACTAACAATAGCAGTAGTGGCAGGTAAAATATCTTTTTTAATTTCATAATTATTTTTTACTGAATTTTAATATCGTATTTGTCCAAAAGCCCAATAATTCCTTCGGTCGAAAATTTAGCTTTTTTCATAGGGTTGAACTCCGGATCAATTTTATAGTTGTAAGAGGTAACAAAGTTAGCTTCTTTAAGTTGGGTGTCATTAAAAATCGCACCGTCTAAATTACAATTGTCAAATAGGGAATTCGTTAAGTTGCTCCCGGTGAAAGTAACTTCTTTCATAGAGCAATTACTGAATTTAGTTTTTGGCATTTTTTTATTGGCGAACGATGAATAATCCAAAACACAATCTTGGAAATTGACATTAAATAGAAAATCAGTACAATTTTGAAAATGAATTCCCAATAATTTGCAGTTCGTAAAACCAACCGTTTTTAAACTCGTACCAAATAGATTGGTCATAGATAGGTTGCAATCGATGAATTCACAATCCATAAAAGTGTTGTTGGAAAAATCGCTATTTGAGAAATCACAATTTTTAAAAGTGCAATCTTCAAATTCTCGATTGCTGACTTTTTTGTCGATAAAGACTACTTTTTCAAATGTTTTTTGAATGTGGATTAGTTCTTCCATTAGTCGTTGAATATGCCTTTCATAATTGTTTTTAAACCTATGAACATTAGATACATGGCGCCAATGCAAGCCGTTATTCCAATGGCCAAAACCAAATAATGCCATACATTTTGCTTGTTCATAAACGCATTATAAATCACCGATGGACCAATGAATAATAGGGGCAAAGCTCCTGCTAAATATTTGATTCCTTTGGATAACAGTTCTTTATTTGTTGCCATTATTTTTTTGTTTCAGGTTTAAATTTTCAAGTTCTTTGTCTGCAGTTTACTACTTATTATTGTAAAAGTCTACCGCTTTACGCACGCTGCCGTGTATTTTTAACAAGTCGGCACCTTGCTCGTAGGTTACTGGAATTTCACCCATAATCATTTTTACACCGCGATCAACCAGTTTACTATTGCTTAACTGCATGTCGACCATTTTATTTCCTTTTACTTTTCCAAGTTGGATCATCGTGGCAGTCGAAATCATGTTCAGTACCAGTTTTTGTGCTGTTCCTGCTTTCATTCTAGAGCTTCCAGTAACAAACTCAGGACCTACAACAACGTCAATAGGAAATTGTGCTGTTTGCGAAAGCGGACTTCCCGCATTGCATGAAATACTTCCTGTAATAATGTTGTTTTCGTTACAAGATTGTAAACCGCCTATAACGTAGGGGGTTGTTCCTGATGCTGCAATTCCAATCACGACATCATTCTCGTTGATATTGAATTCTTTTAAATCAATCCAGGCTTGGGTCGCATTGTCTTCGGCATTTTCTACCGCTCTGCGTATCGCTAAATCGCCACCTGCAATAATTCCTACAACCAAATCGAAAGGCACGCCAAAAGTAGGCGGACACTCCGAAGCATCGACCACACCTAATCGTCCCGAAGTTCCTGCTCCAATATAGAAAAGTCTCCCTCCCAACTTCATTTTAGCGACAATTTGAGTGACTAAAGTTTCTATTTCTGGTAATGCTTTTTCAACAGCATAAGGAACGGTTTGGTCTTCTCTATTAATATTGGTCAATAATTCTTGAACGGACATTTTTTCAAGATGTTCGTATTTTGAGGATTGCTCGGTAGTTTTGGTAAAAGTCATTGTGTTTTGAAGTTCAAAAGTTGCAAAGATTCAAAGGTACTACCTTTTTGAAAAGTATAATAAATTTTGGGGTTTAGATTTACAGTTGTTTACTGGAACGTTACAATAACAGATTGTTAAAGTAAAACATAGGGATTTCCATTCTCAAAGTCATTGCGAGGAACGAAGCAATCTCATCTAGAATTTCGACAATAAAGATAATAAGATAGGGGAAGTAGTAGGTATTTGATTAATAAACCGCGTTAAAAACGCTTTGATTTGTGTTTCAATTTAAGCAGGTACTCGTCACAGACGAGCACCAGATTAGGTTAGGGTAAAAAACGGGTATTTCCATTCTCAAAGTCATTGCGAGGAACGAAGCAATCTCATCTAGTATTTCGACAATAAAGGTAATAAGATGGGGGAAGTAGTAGGTATTTGATTAATAAACCGCGTTAAAACCGCTTTATTTTGTTCACGCAAGAAAGTAGGTACTCGATGCAATCGAGCACCAGATTGGGTAGAGAAAGAGGCTACAAATTCGCGCTTTTAGTTTTATTCCTTTTAAGGAATGTTCTAATACTTCCAATAATAATTAGGATAATTGAGGGGTAAAAAGTTAGAAATGCTAATATTCCGGGCCCCATTGCATTTCCAGCTTCAATAATCCCAATTGAATCTAATCCAATAACTATTAGTATTGGTCCAGTTCCCACAACTAATAGTATTAATCCAATCTTTAGTATTTTATCAAGTTTATTCCAAGTTGATTTCATATTCATTGATTTTAGTTCTATTACAAAAGGGTTGGTTACCTCATGGTTTTCAAGGTAGACAAATTTTATCATCTATCTTGATATTAGAAATTTTTTCTTTCAGGATTCTTGAATTAAAACCACTTTTTGTAATTGGTGCGTAGACAGCGTGAGGGATAATAGTGGAAATCCTATTGTTTTTTTTTTCTTTAAAAAACAATAGATTGCAGCGAATAGCCCGACCCGTAGTTTTTACGAAGGGGCACGCCCAAGAGATAGATCTATAAAAAGTAGGCCAGTAGAATCCCCAGAATAATCATGGATACTTTGGCAATATTGAATTTGTGTCCTTCGCTACTTTCAAAAATAATAGTCGATGAAATATGGAATAAGATCCCAATGACTATGGCTGTGATTTGGATGGTGTATTGGTTTAACACAGGTAAATAATCGGAGGCTAATGTTCCCAATGGCGTCATGACGGCAAAGGTAATCATGAAGGCAAAAATAGCTTTTTTATTCAGTTGCGAATTGATGAAAAATGTAGTTAAAATGATGGCAATTGGTAAGTGGTGAATAGCGATACCAATGGCCAGATTATCGTGATGATGCCCTACAGGAAATCCTTCTAGAAAAGCATGAATACAGAGGCTAATGAACAATAACCATGGAATATGACTCATGTTTGCGTGTCCATGTACGTGCCCATGTTCAGCCCCTTTAGAGAAAAATTCCAGTATGATCTGGAACAAAATCCCGAGCATGATAAAGATACCAATATTACTTTCTTTACTTTCATAAACATCAGGAAGCA
>CAWURM010000077.1:0-3838 GCA_963924965.1 uncultured Flavobacterium sp. | reverse complement strand
TTCCATGACTTTCAGAATCGTTATACGGAATCCCGTTTATAGTCACATTGACACGAGTAGCATCACTACCACGAACACGAATACCAGTATACCCAACACCATTTCCAGCATCAGAAGTAGTAACAACTGATGGAAGGTAATTCATTAAAATTGGAATGTCTTGGCCTAAATTACGAGGAGCGATTTCTTTTTTAGATAAATTACTAAAACTCACTGGCGTTTTAGTGGTAACACGCACCGCCGAAACTAATACCTCATCTAATAGATTAACCGTAGTAGTATCCTTGACTTGTGCAAAGGAGAGAAAAGAAAAAAGAGAAAAAATAATTGACGCATAGAAGGTCAATTTTTGTTTTTTTGCAGCTGTGCGACTTGGCAACTTTGCAACTTTGTAATCAATAATTGTATTCATCCGTAAAAAAAATTACGAATAAAAGGGGGAATTATTCTTTTGTTAAATTAATAAATGATTGTTTCCTATGACGTATTCTAGCGTGCACTCTACAATGCCGTCATTTTTTCCCTTAGCAACATTACTTGCTCAGGTTCGTTGGGTATAATCTCAGCTCGTTATTTAGAGCACCCCTTTGAGACGGGGCAAATGTAATTCTAAAAAAAGAAAAAACAAACAAGAAAAATGCAAATAAATTGAGAATCACAAATAATAAAAAAGAGGTGAAAAAACTGTTTCATTGCATGGTATTAATCCAAATCTGGTTTCCTACGATTTTGTTTAATTTGAGAAACGTTCTTTTTATTCTTAATCCGTTTTCTAATCGCTGACTTAGGGATATTAGTCTCTTTTCTTGGTTTTGGTACCGTTAACCCTTTTTTGATAAGTGTCAAAAATCGTTTCGTCACTATTTCTTTATTTTTTAATTGACTTCGATCTTCATCGCAATTCAATATTAAAATTAGATCAGCCGTCAACCTTGAGGAAAGGTTGATTTCTAACAATGCTTTTTCTTCATCGGATAATGCACTTGATTTTTTTAAATCAAAACTCAACACTACTTTAGAGGAAACTTTATTTACATTTTGTCCTCCAGCCCCGCTACTACGAACTGCTTTGTATTGTAATTCAGCTATAATTTTTTGAATTTCCATAAATTTAAAAGCAATAAAGCTAGTCCGGCTGATGTGCTTGACTTAATAAATCATTGACTGTTTTCACAGGATTAAAAGTGATTAAAGGAACTTCGACAAAAACAGTTAACCAATTTGCCATTGCGCCATTCCACAAACCAGGCAACTCATATCCTTTTATGTCAATTCCTGAAACACTTTTATTCACAATGAAACCACGATCTTGATCTACATACTGCATTAAATCAAACTTTTCGTTTTTGAAATTTCTAATTCCGCATACCAAGTCAACGGGATTAAAATGAGACGCTTCTTTTAAAACAGTTTCTTGTTCGCTTAACAACAAATCCACTTCGGAAGATTCTACTATTTGAAGTGAAATTTTTCCGCTTTTAGATTTTGTCCAAAAAGGCCCACCTCCAGGTTCTCCTTCGTTTTTAACCATTCCACAAATTCGAATAGGTCTATCTAGAGAAGTCTTAACCAGTTCAACACTTTCTTCAAAGCTGAGATTATGAATTTCCGAAGTTCCGGTAATATTTAATTTCTCTCTCAAAAAAAGAATGGCTTCCTCGAGTGTTTCTTGATTAAAGGTACCTAACTCTATTGCCTTTAAATAAAAAAATATTTTTTGTTGTAACTCAATTAAAACTCCCGCTAACGCTTTTTTATAAACCGTGATTTTTTCTTGATTTGATTGAGCGACATTGTCTATGTTTTTAATAAAAACGATATCCGCCTCTAGTTCATTCAAATTTTGAATTAATGCACCGTGTCCTCCCGGTCTAAAAACTAATTCTCCTTTTTCATTTCTGAAAGGTTCATTGTTTAGATCTACCGCTATGGTATCAGTGCTCTTTTTTTGAAACGAATAATTAACATTTATTACTGTCTGCGTTTCTTTCTCAACAATAGGTTTAACAGTATTAACTATATCTTCAAATTGTTTTAAATGCGATTCAGAAACGGTAAAATGCAAATTAGAAACGCCATTGGAACTGGAATAATTAACACACTCGTATAAATGTTCTTCTATTGCGGTAGCACTATGTGTTTCGTATTTATGAAAAGGAAGCACCCCTTTTGGCTTATTGGCATAATTAAAATAATCTTCGGACAACATTAATTGAATGAAATAGTAATTTTTAAGATTTCGATGTAGTGAATCAAAACTTACAAACTCTTCCTTCAGTTTCTGATCAATCTCTTCGAAAAACGGAAATCTTTCTAGACCAACTATAAAAACAGGTAAGTTACCATCTTTGGTTTTATTGAGATAGGAATTAATACTTTCATTATCAGGGTCAAAATCATTCATGAAAGTCACTAAAAACTTAAACATTCTACTGGCTGCTCCACTAGCAGGAACGAATTTCTCTAAATTTAAAGTTGATTTATTTGTGTCAAAATAATTGGCTTTTTCAATATACTCTTTTTCAGATAGTTTTAATATTCCATTATATAAAGTAGCCGGCTCTAATAAGACAGTCTTTGTCACTCCATTTCTAAAAATAGCTAATTGCTTTCGAATATTATCCATCGGGATTCCATATTCATAAGCATGTACAAAATCAAACGAAGACAATCCTATTTCTTTAGCAATGGCCAACTCCTCAATTATGTCTATAGCCAATTTCAATCGAAGATTTTTATCTCCTGATAACGTTATGAATGGTTTTTTGTTCTCAACTAATGTCTTTTTAAAAACATTAAAAACGGATTTTCTACCATCAGGCTTGTCTCTTAAATCGTCTTTTTCCCATGGAACATCTACATCGGTAAGAAAAAACAAATCGTACTCGTGTTCCCGAGCAGCTTCATCTAGTGCATTGTCACAAGTGCCATAATACACCTCTGAAAACACTTTAGTAACCATCAAATTAGTGTCGCAAAACAAAAATTTATTTGCAATCGAGAGCGTATCATTTTCTAGTTTAGTTTGACCATATGCTATAGGCAACATATCATTAATATCACAAGTAAGCTGCTGATTATTCCATTTGTCTTGAAGATAATCGCGCGCAAATTCAGGTACCCAAGCCGATTTAAAATGATCAGCGAGCTGTATAGCCAAAGTAGTTTTTCCCGTACTTTCAGGACCAAACATTGCAACTTTTATAATTGCAGATTGTTCTTGTTTAAGATTTTCCTCCATTCTAAATAAGCTGAAATAGCCAAAATTGTAAATATTAAATACTGTAAGGACAACATACCTAAACCTCTATAGGCATATAAGGGTGTCACTATTATATCCCCTAAAATCCAAAGGGTCCAATTCTCGATTTTTTTGTTCGCCATATACCACATCCCAGTAAAAAATATTCCCGATGCGATTATGTCTATATAATTATCGTTATGAATTTTATAATCAAATAATTTATATATCCCGAAAACTACAAAAATTGTAACTAAAAACAATAGGATTCCAATTAATTTTTCTTTGCTATTGGTTCTTGTTATTGGCATAGAATCACTATCCTGCGTTTTTCTGGTCCATTTGTACCAACCATAAATGCTCATTATCGTAAAGTATCCATTAATCATCATGTCACCAAGATATCCCGCAATAAAAAGTAAATATACCGAAATTATTGTCGCAATTAATCCCGTTGGATAGACTAAAATATTTTCCTTTTTAGCAAACCATACGCTCAAAATTCCGAATACAAAAGCAATAAATTCCAATATAATTTGCGCGGTGCTCACTTCCTTATACGCATTTAAAAAAAATTCAATCATTACTTTTTCTCAT
>CAWURM010000076.1:0-5857 GCA_963924965.1 uncultured Flavobacterium sp. | reverse complement strand
TTTTTATTTATTATAAAATAAAACCTTAGTTTTCAGTAAAAACTAAGCAAACAGGAGAGCATAATTCGATTCTTTTTCCAGTATCCGCAAGAGCTCCCGTTACTTGGTCTCTTTTAAAAATTACCACATTATTAGTATATTGATGAGCAACTAAAAGAAATTTTCCAGTAGGGTCAATCACAAAATTCCTAGGTCCTTTTCCTAAAGAATTGGTTTCCCCTTTTGACTTTAATTTTCCGTTTTTACCAATTTCAAAGATTGAAATAGTATTCGCTTCACCTCGATTAGAAGCATATAAAAATTTACCGTCAGGTGAAATATGAATATCCGCCGCACTGAAGGTTCCCTTGAAATCTTTTGCTAATATCGAAGTTTCCCCTATTTTCTTTAATTTCCCATTAGCATATTTAAAAGTAGTTAGGCTAGCATTTAATTCTTGCAATAGATACACGAATTTTCCATCATTACTAAAGGTCAAATGTCTAGGTCCACTACCAGCCGTTACAGAAACACTGTCACATAATTTTAAATTCTCAACTTTTGCATCCGCATCGTAGGCGTATGAATACACTTTATCAACACCTAAATCATTTGATAAAACAAACTTTTTATCCGGTGAAAAATGAACCATGTGAACATGTGCACCTTGTTGTCTTTGTACATTAGGTCCTTTGCCATAATGTTGAATTAACTGCTTTGCTTCCTTAATACTACCATCACCATTCTTTCCAAAAACAGCAATATTACCTCCTGAATAATTAGCAACAATTACATTTTTATCATCATTAATAAGATAACATGGATCGGCTCCGCTAGCATTTTGCTTATTAATAAAATTAATTTTTCCTGAGGCAGCACTATAATTAAATGCGCTGACTGTACTTTCAGGACCATTTTCATTTACTGCATAAATAAATTTATTATCCTTTGAAACAGAAAGATAACTTGGACTCACCGTATTTTCAGAAACGTTTTTAAAGCTAAAATCACCCGTATTTGCATCGAAATTATATACATAGATCCCTTTACTATCGCAACTATTAGTATAGGTACCTACCAGTAAATTAAGTTTTTGACTTTGGGCTGGAAATGTAATAATCATAGACAATAGGGAAAGAATTAAAACCTTATTTTTCATAATAGTATATTTGTTAAGAATGCTAAAATACATAATTAACCTTAATTGTTTTATGCTTTGAAAATTTATAACAACATCCTTAAAAACTGTCAACTAATTTGTATTTTTGGCTAAGAATATCTTTTTAACTTCAATCGCAATACAAATCAGTGAAATAAACCTGAAAACCGAATGCAATTTAAACATCCTGAAATTTTATATTTTCTTTTTTTATTACTTGTTCCAATTTTGGTTCATTTATTTCAATTAAGGCGATTCAAAAAAGAATATTTTACTAATGTTCAATTTTTAAAAGCATTATCAGTTCAAACAAGAAAAAGTTCGAATATCAAAAAATGGATTTTACTATGCTGTCGATTGCTTTTATTAACTGCTATTATTATTGCATTTGCGCAACCATTTTTTCCATCAAAGGACAAAAAAGATGCCTCAAATGAATTGTATATTATCTTGGATAATTCCTTCAGTATGCAGGCCAAAGGAAAAAAAGGAGAACTCTTAAAACGGTCCGTACAAGAACTGCTTGAAAATATCCCTGCAAATACTCGTTTTTCATTGCTTACCAATTCCGAAAACTACTGGAATACTGACAACAAAGAAATACAAAACACCCTACAAACTCTTGATTATAGTGCGTTACCATTTCAATTAGACAAACAAATTGCAAAAGTAAAATCGCATAAATCTGTTTTCAAAAAAGACATCATTATCATTACGGATGCAACAGGTATCAACGAAAAACAATTAAAAAGTATAAGTAAAAACGAAAATTCCTATTTTATCATTCCACAGGTCGAACAAAAAAATAATGTCTCCATTGACAGTATTTATATTAGTGAGACATTAGAGAATTTTTATGAAATTCAAGTACAACTATCCAGTTACGGTGAAAATCAAAAAGAGGTACCAATTGCCATTTATAATGAAAATACATTAATAGCAAAAACACTAGTTACATTTGAAACAGCAAAAAAAACCATCCCTTTTACTATCCCAAAAAAATCGTATAATGGTTATGTAAGCATTAGCGATAACGGATTAAGCTACGACAATGAATTGTATTTTAGTATTTCAAAAACTAAAAAAGTTAAAGCAACTAGCATAGGTGAACCAGTAAAAAATAGCTTTTTAACTCGGATTTTTACAAATGATGAATTTGACTTCATAACAACTTCCATATCGTCATTAGATTACAACACACTTGAAAAACAAGACGTTATCATTTTAAATGAACTAGATGAAATTCCGCAGGCATTGCAAACTACTTTAAAATCCATTGTTGAAAAAGGGACTAATTTAATCGTGATTCCATCAGCAAAATTATCTGTTTCTACGTTTAATTCATTTTTAAATGCTTTTGGAAAAATACAATTCAGCCCTCTAGAAAGATTTGAAAAAAGAATAACCAAAATTAATTTTGAACATCCATTGTTCAATAGTGTTTTTGAAAATAAAATTTCCAATTTTCAATATCCAAAAACCAATAATGCTTTTCGTATTTCTGGAGCAGCTGCTAGTGCCTTATACTATGAAGATCAATCTTCGTTTTTGACTACAATATCCAATCAAAATTCAACAGTATACGTGTTTTCTGCACCTATCAATATTGAGAATTCAAACTTTCAACAATCTCCCTTAATTGTTCCCACTTTTTATAAAATGGCAGTAAACCATAGCAATAATGGCCTCACTGCGCTTACAATAGGAAATGAAAATCAACTTTTAGTGGATGTATCTCTACCTAAAGACGCCGTTTTAATGGTGAAAAACAACACTGAACAATTCATACCGATACAACAAATATTGAACAATAAAGTCAAATTGATATTTAATGATTACCCATCAAAAGCAGGGAATTATGTCGTTTACAATCAAAAAGAGCGTCTAGAGAATATCAGTTTCAATTACAATCGAAGCGAAAGTAACATAGAGAACCAGAACGCCAATGCATTATCTAGCTATAAAATACTAGATTCAATTTCCGTCTTATTTGACACTTTACAAACTGAACGAACGGACAGTCAAATTTGGAAATGGTTTGCTATCTTTGCACTGTTATTTCTAGTGACTGAAATGGCAATTATACGATTCATGAAATAAAAAAGTTTACTTCATCAATTAAGAATTAAAAAATAAAAATCCACATATGAAACTTATCATCCGAGAGGCTAAAATTATCGACCCAAAAAGTCCTTTTCATAACAAAAAAGTAGATATTTTAATTGTAGACGGTTTTATAAAAAAAATAGACTCTTCGATTCCAAAGGAGGAAAACGTTGAAGAGATCACAAGACCTAATTTGCATGTTTCTCAAGGTTGGTTTGATAGTAGTGTTTCATTTGGCGAACCAGGTTTTGAAGATAGAGAAACCATAGTAAATGGATTAAATGTAGCAGCAAAAAGCGGTTTCACTGCAATAGCGTTACAACCTAACTCCTTCCCTATTATTGATAATCAATCGCAAATAAACTTCGTTCAATCGAAAGCAATAGGAAGTGCAACTCAGCTTTTTCCCATAGGTGCTTTGACAAAAGGTAGTGAAGGAAAAGACATGGCTGAACTGTATGATATGCAAAAAGTGGGTGCCGTTGCCTTTGGTGATTACAACAAAAGTCAAGGCAATGCCAATTTACTAAAAATTGCTTTGCAATATGTTCAAGATTTCGGTGGATTGGTGATTGCTTTTCCACAAGATGAAAATATTAAAGGAAATGGTGTTGCAAATGAAGGAATCGTTTCTACAAGACTGGGGCTAAAAGGTATTCCTAACTTAGCTGAAGAATTGCAAATCGCTCGCAATTTATTTTTACTAGAATACACGGGCGGAAAACTACATATCCCAACAATTTCAACCACTAAATCAGCTAAATTAGTGAAAGAAGCTAAGGCGAAAGGGCTCGCAGTAACTTGCAGTGTTGCCGTGCATCATTTAGTTTTGACTGATGAAAAACTAGAAGATTTTGACACTAGACATAAAGTTTCGCCACCGTTAAGAACAGAAGAAGACAGAAAGGCATTAATTGAAGCCGTTCTAGATGGAACCATTGATATGATTACATCTGACCATAACCCAATTGACATTGAGCATAAAAAAATGGAATTTGATGCAGCCAAAAACGGAACCATTGGACTCGAAAGTGCTTTTGGGTCTTTACTAACGGTATTACCAGTAGAAACTATAATTAAAAAACTAACTGCTGGAAAAACAACATTTGGAATAGCTGAAACTATCATTGAAGAAGGTGCAAAAGCCAATCTTAGTCTGTTTTCAACAGAGGGGAGCACTACATTTACTAAAACAGCCATTTTTTCTAAATCGAAAAACTCTGCATTCCTGGGACAAACCATGCAAGGAACTGTTTATGGGATTGTAAATCAAGATCAATTAATTCTAGCATAATAAAAATGAATAATACTGATAACAATACAATTGAGAAAGGAAAAACAACTGCTATTACGAGCTATATTTTAATAGTTGGCGTTTTTATTGCTATGTCGATGAATGCCGATGATAAAAATTCATTTGCTTCTTTTCATATCCGCCAAGCATTGGGATTATCTATAACTTTTATCTCATTAGGATTGATCATCAGCAATTTTGACAATCCCATGATTTCCATATCCATGTGGATTTTCTTGTCTGTTTTATGGACTTATGGTATTTTTACCGCTATAAATGGCCAAATTAAACCTATACCACTACTTGGAAATTATTTCCAAAAATGGTTTTCTAACATCTCTTAAATTAATGAAACTATCTTTAGAATACCTTATTCGAGAACCCAAAATAAAATTAGATAAAAACCCGTTATTGCTCCTATTACATGGATACGGCAGTAATGAGGAAGATTTATTCTCTTTCGCTACAGAACTTCCTGAAGACTATTATGTCGTTTCGGCACGAGCACCCTACAATATGCAATATGGAAGTTATGCGTGGTACGCGATAAATTTTGACGCAAATCAAAATAAATTTTCGGATCACGAACAAGCAAAAGAGTCAAGGGATTTAATCATGCATTTTATTAACGAATTAATAGCTACATATCCTATTGATAGCAAATCCGTTATCTTGACAGGATTTAGTCAAGGAGCCATTTTGAGTTATGCAGTAGCACTTTCGCATCCTGATAAAATTCAAAAAGTTGTTGCATTGAGCGGTTATATTAGTGAACCTATTTTTGAAGAAAACTACAAAAGCAACGATTTATCTCATTTAAAAATATTTGCCTCCCATGGTACGGTAGACCAAGTAATTCCTGTAGATTGGGCTAGAAAAACAAAACCATTTCTAGACCAATTAAAAGTAAATATAACCTACAAAGAATACCCTATAGGACATGGAGTCTCTCCTCAAAATTTCTATGATTTTAAAAATTGGTTATTAGAATAAAAAAAAGGTTCCAAAATTGGAACCTTTTTTTTATCGTTTTTGGTATAATAAGGATTGAATTACTTCAAAGGAAATTGTATCATCATCGTTAACAAAATACTTCAATAAAACTTCGCCCCAAATTTCGCCATCACTATAATCAGCAATGATCCATCTGTGATTTATGACTTTTACTTTGTTAATAATGAATTTATTCGCTCCTATTTGATCTTGACCTACAAAAGGAATTCTTTCCATAGGAACAATATTTAATTGAATATTTTTTCTATCGTAAGTTTTAACCCTAAGCATTCCGCCATCAACACCTTTAAGGCTAATTCCTTTTG
>CAWURM010000075.1:0-5323 GCA_963924965.1 uncultured Flavobacterium sp. | reverse complement strand
GTAATTCTGATATTGCTCATCGAAGTATAATTTTGACTGCAAATTTAGTAAATTGACCTGAGAAATAGGTCGTAAATGATGGGTTTCCCATTCTGACTGTTTTTAGCCCTGATAGAAGCGGCATCCTTTGACTGGCTTTTTTTGCCAGACAAAGATAAAGCGGATAGCAGGAAATAGCTCCTACATCAAAAATAATTTATTGAATTATCACTTTTTCTTGAATTGTTCCAAGGCATTTTTGGCATAATCAGAAAGGACTAATTGTCCTGTGATAGCGGCCCTCTCCAGTAAAAGTGTATCCCAGTTTTGAGTTCCCTCCCAAATAATTTTTTTCATTTCGATTAAAGAATCCGGATTATAAGACGCTAATTTTGAGGTGAAATGAGCAATGTCAATATCCAATTCTGTATGGTCCTGCACTACTTTGGTGTACAATCCTTTTTCATGAGCCCATTGGGCTGTTTTCCACTCATGTGCTGCCAATGTCATTTCGGCCATTGCGGTTTTACCCATCTTTCTACTCACTGCAGGTTCGATTACAAAAGGTCCGATGCCGATTGCTAATTCTGATAATTTTATACTCGCATTTGCAGTTGCAAAAACGTAATCACAAGCAGAAGCAATGCCTACGCCGCCCCCTACTGCTTTACCATGAATACGGCCAACAATAATTTTAGAGCAGGAACGCATGGCGTTGATTAAATGTGCAAATCCAGAGAAAAAATAAACTCCTTCTTCCTGATTCGACACCGCCAAAAGTTCGTCAAAAGAAGCTCCTGCACAAAATGCACCGTCGCCAACACTTTTTAAAACAATCACAGAAACTGCTGAATTCCCGCTCAAATCTTTCAATTCTTGGGTCAAAGAATCCAACAACTGACGGGGAAATGAGTTGCTTGCAGGATGTCCAAATTGAACCGTAGCAATTTTATTTTCGATTGTAGTAGTTAAAGAACCATTGGAATCCGCTAATGCCATAGTAAAAGTTTTTATGTAAAGTTAAAAATATAAATAGGAAACTTTAGTTTTTTGAAAGATTTGAAAGTTGTTTTTTGAAAAATGCTTTTTGAATACTTTAAAATATTATATTTGCGCCACTAATGGGGGATTAGCTCATTTGGCTAGAGCGCTTGCCTGGCAGGCAAGAGGTAACCGGTTCGACTCCGGTATTCTCCACAAAATAAAACCGTAAATACTTTTAATCAAGTGTTTACGGTTTTTTTATTTAATATTCTATTTTTCCAATGGTACGCATTACACGCATAATCTTAGTCTTTCGATTGTTGATGTACGAAGAAGAACTTGTGGCTGTATATTTTCTTGGATTGGGTAAAATTGCGGCTATACCAGCAGCTTGAAGTGGCGTAAGACTTGCAGCATCTTTTCGATACCAATGTTCCGTAGCGGCTTGAGCGCCATAGACCCCATTACCCATTTCAATACTATTCAAGTACACTTCCATAATGCGTTCTTTGCCCCAAATGATTTCAATAAGAACGGTAAAATAGGCTTCCAGTCCTTTTCTAATATAACTACGGCCTTGCCAAAGAAACACATTTTTGGCAGTTTGTTGTGAAATCGTACTTCCTCCTTTTATTCTTCGTCCTCGTTCGTTGCTTTTATACGCTTTTTGCATGGCGACAAAATCAAAACCATTATGCACTAAAAAAGTTCCATCTTCACTCGCAATAACTGCTTTTTGTAGATTGACAGATATGTTTTCTATAGGCTCCCAATCGTGACTAAAATATATTTCTTTTCCCGCTAATTTATTCTCGATTACTCGAATCACCATAAGAGGTGTAAAGGGCACGGGCACAAATTTAAAAAACACAACCAAGAAAAGTGAAATTCCAATGAACCACAACATCATCTTAAAAACAATTTGTCTCAATTTATTCATAAAGCTATTTGATTCTTTTTTAATTGGTTTTTTCGCCGTCTTCTTTGGTGTTACTTTAATACCCATTATACTAATTCTGCTAATTCTGTTCCTATTAAACTTCCTATCGCTACTCCCATTCCCCCTAATCGCACGCCACAATATACGTTTTCTGATAATTGTGAAACAATAGGATTCTTGCTATTCCCGATGCCCATAATACCACTCCAGCGGTGTTCAATTTTAAAATCACGGTTTGGCAAAATTACTTCTTTTAACAATTGTTCCAATTTATTTTGTACAATTTCTGTTTGTGCAAACTCCGTCGTGGTCTCGGCATCAAAATCAAGGTTTCTTCCACCCCCAAATAGAATTCTATCCCCAATATTTCTAAAATAATAATATCCTCTATCTAGATGAAAGGTTCCTTTTATATCTAAATCTTTAATTGGTTCAGTAATGAGAACTTGAGCTCTTGCGGGTTTTACCGCTCCATGGGTCAACTGATTTGCAAAACCATTGGTAGCAAAAAACACTTTTTTAGTTTTAAAACTAAAATCCCCAATCTCAATTTCAACTTCATTCCCTTTATCCAAAAAAGAAGTTACGGTTTGCTGATTTAAGATCAGTATATTTTCAGAGTACGCATTTTTCAATAAGGCCTGCATCATATTTCCCGTGTCAATTTGCCCTTCAAAAGGGTTATAAACCACATATTCCTTTGTTCCGCTAAAACCAAAACGATCCACTTGCTTGGCAAAAACTTCGGATTTAAAAAGTGGTTTTAAAATCTCGTTTATAAAAGGCAATTTACCGATACATTCATTGTAACAACTTTCGTCTTCATTTAAAAAAACTTCGTAACCTCCATAAGGTTTAAAATCGATGGCTGTATCACCCAGTCGTTTTCTTAATAATTGCAATCCTTGCCAGCGTTTTTCAATGAGCTTAATTACCTCTTCTTCTGAATGAGATTTTAAATCATCAATCACTTCAGAAATACTTCCAAAACAAGCAAAACCAGCATTTTTAGTGCTCGCTCCATGCGGTAACATTCCTTTTTCTAAGACTAAAATTTTACTGTCAGGAAATCTTTCGCGTAAGCGTAATGCAGCATGTAAACCTACAATTCCGCTTCCTACAATGGTATAGTCAACGTTTGTAAACCAATTTTTTAATTCCCAATAGCTTAGTTGCATGATGTAATTTTTTATAAAAATAATATTTTTTAGTCTTGATGTTGTACTCAACTAAAATAAATGTAAAACAACGACCAAAGGCCAAATTAAAAAAACATAAATTATTCATTTTCAATTTATTACAAAAATAAATTATGGATTATTAATTTTTTTCACATAAACACCGAGATTTGTTACAATTTTACGTTAAAATGACGAATTAATTATATATTTGACCCGTTAAATTTTAACAATAACCCAAATCATTTATGAAAAGAAAATTACTTTCAATTGCTATGTTGGCAATTACAAGTTTGTCCTTTGCCCAGGGAGGAACTTTATGGAAAACAACCATAAAAAAAAATTCATCCGCAGTTTTTGAAAACAAATCACAGCTATCAAATGCGAAAATTTTCGAATTGGACGTCGCTGAATTAAAAAAATCTCTTTTAAATTCTCCAAAAAGAAATGCCCTAACAGCAAAATCGAGTACGATTATTTCGTTTCCAAATGCGGACGGAAAATTAGAGCGTTTTAGAATTTTCGAAACTTCGAATATGGATCCCGCTTTAGCAGCTAAATATCCAGAAATTAAATCCTACGTAGGTAATTGTATTGAGAACCCTACCTCGACTATCTACTTCAGCACCTCACCTCTAGGGTTACAAACTATGACGATCAACGCCGATCGCTCAGCCGTTTTTATTGAACCGTATACGAAAGATTTAAATGCTTACGTAGTTTATAAAAAATCAGACAAAGCGGCTTCTTTATCTAAATTTGAATGTACAATCATTGCAACTGCAAAAAATGATTTAAAAAACAGCAATCTATTAAACAGACCCAATGCAGATGATGGAAACCTAAGAACATACAGGTTAGCTCAATCTGTAACCGTTGAATACACTACCTATTTTGGAGGCACAAAGGCTCTAGCATTAGCAGCAATTAATAATACAATGACCCGAGTAAATGGTGTTTTTGAAAAAGATTTTGGCGTACATATGAATCTTATTGCTAATAATGATTTAATCATTTACACAACAGCTTCTACTGACCCTTACTCAGCTTCAGCATCAAAAGCAAATTGGAATCAAGAACTTCAAACCAATTTGACTAATGTAATAGGAAGTGCTAATTATGACATTGGACACTTATTTGGTGGCGATGGTGGTGGTGGTAATGCAGGCTGCATTGGATGCGTTTGTAAAAACCCAACTACATCTGTACCATTAGGAAAGGGAAGTGGATACACTTCTCCGGGAGACGGAATTCCTCAAGGAGATAATTTTGACATTGATTATGTAGCGCATGAAATGGGACATCAATTTGGTGGAAACCATACTTTTACGCATAGTAACGAAGGAAGTGGCGTACAAATGGAGCCAGGTTCTGGTTCAACAATCATGGGATATGCTGGAATTACTTCATTAGACGTTCAACCTCATTCAGATCCGTTTTTCCACGCAGTCAGTATCCAACAAGTGACTAATTATATCAAAACTACTACTTGCCAGACTACAACTCTAACTGGTAATGCAGTACCAACAGCAAGCGCTGGATTAGACTATACCATTCCAAAGAGCACTCCGTTTATGTTAACAGGTACAGGAAGTGATGCAAATGGAGATCTTATCACCTACCAATGGGAAGAAATGGATAATGGAACTACATCTGCTGCACCTAGTGCCACAAAAACAACTGGACCTAATTTTAGATCTTACAATCCTAGCACTTCCGGGGTACGTTATTTCCCTAAAATGTCATCTGTTTTAACTGGTGCTACCACTACAGCAGGAACAGAATTAACCGTAGAAGCCTTATCATCAGTAGCTCGTACTTTAAACTTTAGATTAACAGTTCGTGATAATCATGCAGGTGGGCCGGCTAACAATAGTGATGATGTAATCATAACTGTAAATGCTACAGCGGGACCTTTTACAGTGAGCTCTCCTAATACGGCAGTTTCTTATGTAGGTGGATCGACTCAAACAGTAACTTGGAATGTGGCAGGTACAACTGCAAATGGAGTAAACACAGCAAATGTTGACATCCTACTGTCTACAGATGGCGGGGCTACCTTTCCAATTACTTTACTAGCAGCTACTCCTAATGATGGAACGCAAGCCGTAACAATTCCTAACACTGCTGGAACGCAAAACAGAATCATGATAAAAGGGACCAATCACATCTTTTTTGACGTTTCTAATACTAACTTTACAATTACAGTTGGTTCAACAGACGTAATTGCACCATCTGCACC
>CAWURM010000074.1:0-16343 GCA_963924965.1 uncultured Flavobacterium sp. | reverse complement strand
AAAAAAAACAATAACGTAAATAATATAATCTTTTATGATAATCATGTAATATTTTATGCCCAATCAATTTGTATTTTTGTGATATACAAATCATTAAAATCAAACATTATGAAAATTATAGTCTTAGGAATGCTTGCTTTTTTACTTTCGATAAATGGCCAAGCACAAAATAAAAATGTAAAAACAGAGGTTAAAACTAATACCACCACAATTAAAGATTCTGAAGGAGAGAAAAAAATAGTAAAAACAGAAGAAATCAAAGAAGTTCAAATTGTTGAATTAAAAGATGCCGATTCAAAAGTTCTCAATAAGGATACCAAAGAAACCCCAATTGAAGTGATCGCAACGACAAAAATTACAGCTGATGGTATCACTAAACTTATTGATGTAGATCGATCAGCTTATTATGAATTAGACGGTGTAAAATATCAAGTTTCTAATGACAAGAGTGGTTACACTGTTTTTTCGCCAGACGGCAAAAAATCAGCTATTTTAAGAAAAACCTCTAACAATAATTATATCTACAAATCAAAAAATAAAACCTCCTTTGGTTATTTTGATGCCAATGGAAATTTAGTACTCGAATCCTATGATGAATCAACTGATACGATAACTGTGACAACCTATATTATTGCAAAATAACAAGTAATAAACATAAAAAAAACCTGAACTTTCGTTCAGGTTTTTTTTATACTTCTATTAAAATTTCATTTATTCATTGTGTAAAAAAGCTTGTCTATTCAACAAAGTTTCTTCTGTTTCCACATGATTATCATCAGGAATACAACAATCTACAGGACAAACTGCAGCACATTGCGGTTCATCATGAAATCCTTTACACTCCGTACACTTACCTGGTACAATATAATACACTTCGTCAGAAATAGGTGTTTGAGCAGCATCTGAATCGACTTCTGTACCATCTGGTAAAATTACTTTTCCTGTTAGTTTTGTCCCATCTTTATATCTCCAATCGTCAGCACCTTCATAAATTGCTGTATTTGGACATTCTGGTTCACATGCACCACAATTGATACATTCGTCTGTTATTATAATTGCCATTTGCTATATTGTTTGTTATTCAAGCCAAAAAAAATCTATTTAACGACTTTTGACTTTAAGACTTTTGACTTTCGACTTATTAAAGCTTATTTTTGTACAAAATTACAATCAAAACTATTCATAAGCAAACATTATGACATTAGAAACAAAAAAAAGTGTTTTTGTTGAATTAGGAAAATTTTTAAGCCAATTTTCTGAAGGAAACGATATAAAAAAAACAAACGTTTTGAACAATGATCTCTTTTTTGAAGATTTCATCCATTTAATACAACTTTCTCAATCCCATAATGGCTGGTATACACCTGAGCATGTTTATTTTTCTATTCAATCTTGGGCTCATGCGCTAACCGATGAAAACCTAACGAAATGGACATCAGCTTATTCCATATCTGATAATAAAGCAAAGAACATTGCTTTAATTCTAGCTGGAAACATCCCGTTAGTGGGTTTTCATGATTTTCTCTCTGTTTTAATATCGGGACATAATGTATTGATAAAAACATCTTCAAACGATCAACATTTATTGCCTTTTTTAGCAAAATATATTATTTCAATTGAACCTGAATTTGCTAAAAAAATCACTTTTGTTGAAGGAAAATTAGAAAATTTTGATGCTGTAATTGCCACAGGAAGCAATAATACAGCCCGTTATTTTGAATATTATTTTAAAGACAAACCTTCCATTATACGAAAAAACAGAAACTCTGTGGCGGTGCTAAACGGATCTGAATCCAAAGCGCAATTAGTCGCTTTAGGCGAAGATATTTTTAGGTATTTCGGATTAGGATGTCGCAATGTTTCCAAGTTATTTGTTCCTAAAGATTACGTATTCGACTCTTTTTTTGAAGCCATTTTTGAATATCAAGATGTTATTCATTACGAGAAATATGCTAATAATTACGACTATAATAAAGCGGTCTTTTTAATGAGTAACTTTAAATTATTAGACAATGGTTTCTTAACTTTAAAAGAAGATTCTAGCTACGCTTCGCCTATTTCTAGCATCTTTTATGAACGCTATGAAGACATAGGTGATTTACAAAAACGATTAGATGATGAAAACGAACAAATACAATGTATTGTAAGTAATAATTTGGCCCCGAATAGTATTGCTTTTGGACAAACACAAAACCCTCAATTATGGGATTACGCAGATAACGTAGATACTATTTCGTTTTTGTTAACAATATAGGGTAAAAATGTTTTATTTTTTCGAATTATTTAACGCTTTTTAAAGTCCTATTGCCGAAATTTGCATTTTAATTTTTCGGACACAAACTACACCATGAAAAAACACAACTACAGCGCAGGACCTTGTATTTTACCACAAGAAGTTTTTGATAAATCAGCACAAGCAATTTTAAATTTTAATGAGTCAGGCTTATCTATTTTAGAAATTTCACATAGAAGTAAAGATTTCGTTGCCATTATGGATGACGCTAGAGCATTAGCACTAGAATTATTAGGATTAGAAGGCAAAGGATATCAAGCACTTTTTCTTGCTGGAGGAGCAAGTCTAGAATTTCTAATGGTTCCTTACAACTTAATGAAAGAGGGTGGTAAAGCAGCTTATCTTGATTCAGGTACTTGGGCTAGTGGAGCAATAAAAGAAGCTAAATTTTTTGGAGAAACTGTCGTGGTTGCATCCTCAAAAGATCAAAATTACAATAATATACCAAAAGGATATACAGTGCCTGCTGATGCAGATTATTTTCACTGCACTAGTAACAACACTATTTTTGGTACACAAATAAAAGATTTCCCATCATTAGATATGCCTGTGGTATGTGATATGAGTTCGGATATTTTTTCTAGAGTATTAGACTTTACTAAGTTTGATATCATCTATGCCGGAGCTCAAAAAAACATGGGACCTGCTGGAACTACTTTAGTAATTGTTAAAGAAGAAATTCTTGGTAAATCAGGTAGAACGATTCCAAGTATTTTAGACTATGAAAAACACATTAAAGCGGAGAGTATGTACAATACTCCAGCTGTTTTCCCTGTTTACGCTTCCTTATTAACTTTACAATGGTTGAAAAACTTAGGCGGAATTGCTGCAATTGAAAAATTAAACAATACTAAAGCGGCTTTGTTATATGCTGAAATAGATAGAAACCCTTTATTTAAAGGTGCTGCTGCGGTAGAAGACCGTTCAAACATGAATGCAACATTTTTATTAAACAACCCAGAGCATGCTGCTACATTTGACACCATGTGGAAAGCGGCAGGAATATCTGGTCTTCCAGGACATCGTTCTGTAGGTGGTTACAGAGCTTCTATGTACAATGCAATGCCTATTGAAAGTGTACAAGTTTTAGTAGATGTGATGAAAGAATTGGAAAAAGTAATTTAAAGATTAAAATGGTAAATGATTGAATGATTTCAAAAAAATAATTATTTCATTCAACCATCTACATTAAAACAAATCCAGATTGAATTTTTAAATTATTCAATCTTTAAATTTAAAAAAAAATGAAAGTATTAGCAAACGACGGAATTTCTAAAAGTGGAATTCTAGCTTTAGAAAAAGGTGGATTTGAAGTAATAACTACAAAAGTAGCTCAAGAACAAGTAGCTAACTATGTAAACGAAAACAACGTAAGCGTAGTTCTTGTTCGTAGTGCAACTAAAGTTCGAAAAGATATAATTGACGCTTGCCCGGGATTAAAAATAATTGGCCGTGGCGGTGTAGGTATGGACAACATTGATGTAGACTATGCTAAAAGTAAAGGAATTCATGTTATTAACACTCCAGCTTCCTCATCAGAATCAGTTGCTGAATTAGTATTCGCACATTTATTCTCTGGAGTTCGTTTTTTACATGATTCGAATAGAAACATGCCACTTGAAGGAGATACCAATTTTGATGGGTTGAAAAAAGCGTACGCAAACGGAATTGAACTAAGAGGTAAAACTTTAGGAATTGTAGGTATTGGACGTATTGGTCAAGCTACTGCAAAAATGGCTCTTGGATTAGGTATGAAAGTGATTGCTGCTGATATGTTTATCCCTCAAGTTGACGTTACAGTTGAATTTTTTGATGGACAATCAATAACTACTACTATCGTTTCTCAGTCTCTTGAGTCTTTGTTCAAAGAAGCTGATTTCATTACGTTACACGTTCCTGCTCAAGATGGTTATATCATTGGAGAAAAAGAATTAGCGATCATGAAAGATGGTGTAGGTATAGTAAACTGTGCTCGCGGTGGTGTTATTGACGAAGTGGCATTAGTAAAAGCACTAGACAGCGGAAAAGTATTATTTGCTGGATTGGATGTTTTCGAAAACGAACCAACTCCTGAAATGACTATATTGATGAATCATAAAATCTCATTGACTCCACATATTGGCGCTGCAACTGGAGAAGCTCAAGATAGAATTGGAACTGAATTAGCTTCACAAATCATTAGTTTATTGAGCTAATACTTCTAAATAGAATTAAAAAATTAAAAAGGATTCATTGACTTGTCAGTGGATCCTTTTGCTATTTAATTTAAAACACTAATATTTCAGTATTAAATTTTGTAATTTAGTAGGTAAATTTAAAGTCATGAAAAATTTCATTTACTTTCTTGTATTAAGCACCATTACATTGATTAGCTGTAATACTGCGAAGTCCGTAATACCTAATAATAGTAATAGTGATTCTATTTCTCCATCCGATACGATACGCATCGTAAATGAGAAACTAGAATATGAAGTAATTATTATAGAACCTGGCTTTAATACTTGGCTAATATCGAGAGCCTTTCCAAGAAATTATTATTCTCAATCGTATTTAGAGAATAAAAATAGAATTTGGATTACCGAATGGAACAGCCGTGTTTTACAACCTAGCCTGTACAATCCCAACTTATACGAAATGAACATAGCCTATGACCCTACTATTGATTATGGTTACGAAGTCAATTATTTGATATATAATTATTTGGTTTATTTTCAAAATACCTATAAACAAAAACTTTTTGGTTACGTTCCCTCGAGATAATCTTAGTATATTTGTAATCATTATAAATAAAAATGAAAGGATTAAAGCAACGTTGGGGAATAGCATCTAATTTTCAACTTACCATCATCATTATAGTTTTTGCAATCACAGGATCGGCCTCAGCTTGGTTATCGAAACCTTTTTGTTTGTGGTTAGGAATTACAAAAGAAGATCTAGGTATGTGGTTCACTCCTATTCGTTTATTACTTATATTCCCAATTTATCAAGTGCTTTTAGTACTAATAGGCTTTGTATTTGGACAATTTAGATTCTTTTGGGCTTTTGAAAAAAAAATGCTTAACCGAATGGGCTTCGGCTTCTTGTTTAAAGATTAATTCCCTATCGCTTTTTAATCCAATAATTGTAGATCCAGGTTAGCGTAAAACTTGGAATAACATCTGTATAAGGAATTATTTCTTCCAGAAAAGCAAAGACTCCTCCTACTTTACCTACGGTTCCTTTATACATTCTTGTCATTAATAACGCCGCAATTGGCGCCCAAATAACGTCTGAGAATTCTCCTATCATAGGAACAGTAAAAGACAGCATACCTATCCCGTCAAACAGTAGTCCTAGTAATAAATTCTTTTTTTTATTTTTAGACGCTAGACTCGATTCCTCCATATTACAATAGTGTATGCATTAATTTTAAAAAAAAATGTTACTAATTGATTCCTTACTTGAGTTTATCCTGAAAGATTTTTTTAAGCTTATCAATTTTAGGAGTGATTACATACGAACAATAACCTTGCAATTTATTTTGATTGTAATAATTATTATGATAATCTTCGGCCTGGTAAAATATTGAATTTGGTGAAATTTGAGTAACAATTGGATCCTTAAAGGTATTCTCTTGAGTCATTAGAGCGATGTAAGCTTCCGAAACTTGTTTTTGCAGTTCGTCATGATAAAATATTTCGCTTCTATACTGTGTCCCAATATCATTTCCTTGGCGATTTAAGGTTGTTGGATCATGAGTAGCAAAATACACTTCCAGTAATTCTCCAAAAGTAATTTCATTTGGATCAAAAGTAATTTCAATTGCTTCTGCATGTCCCGTGTTACCATTGCATATTTCAGCGTATGTTGGGTTTAAAGCATGTCCTCCTATATAACCAGACACCACACTCTTTACTCCTCTTAACTCTAAAAATACTGCTTCTGTACACCAAAAACATCCTCCAGCTACGGTGGCTTTCTCCAATTTGTTTATTAATTCCATTATATACAACTTCTAAATTTAAATGCATTTTTACATCATTCAAATTTAAGGTATTTACCTGCGTGCTTTCTTCCCTATTAACTAAATTTTATAGTTTGTGGGATGAAAATTATAGCAATAATCATTAAAATCTTTGTTTCTTTGTAAAAACTGGTTGAAATGATACAAGCAAAAAATTTACATAAATATTACAATGAACTTCACGTTTTAAAAGGAGTTGATCTACATATAAAAAAAGGGGAAATCGTTTCTATTGTAGGAGCATCAGGAGCGGGAAAAACTACTCTATTACAAATATTAGGTACTTTAGACAAACCTTCTCTTGAAACTGAAATTGAACTTCAAATTAATAATGAAAATATTTTGTCAATGAATGACAAAAATTTATCCAAATTTAGAAATATAAATTTAGGCTTCATTTTTCAATTTCACCAATTACTACCTGAATTTACTGCCATAGAAAACGTATGCATTCCTGCCTTTATAGCAAATAAACCGAAAAAAGAAACAGAAATTGAGGCCGAAAAATTACTAGCATACCTTGGCCTTTCTCATAGAATGCACCATAAACCTAATGAACTCTCAGGAGGCGAACAACAACGAGTTGCCGTTGCAAGAGCTTTAATCAATAAACCAGCCGTCATTTTTGCGGATGAACCATCCGGAAATCTTGACACTGCATCTGCTGAAAACCTACATCAATTGTTTTTTAAATTGCGGGATGAATTTGGGCAAACGTTTGTCATCGTTACCCATAATGAAGAATTAGCAAATATGGCTGATCGTAAATTAATAATGATAGATGGTACAATAAGTAATCAATAAGATAAGTTCCTGAGAACATAAATCGTTACAATACACAATTACCCATACATGAACAAAACAGAACTTAAATCCTTTCTAGATGAAAAAGTAGTGCAATACAACACACTTGATTTTATAGAGAGCGATCCTGTTCAAATACCTCATCTCTTTACCCAAAAAGAAGATATTGAAATCGCCGGTTTTTTAAGCGCTACCATTGCTTGGGGAAATAGGAAAATGATTATCAAGAACTCCCATAGAATGATAAATTTAATGGGGAATGCGCCTTATGATTTCGTGATGAGCCATACCGAGGATAATCTAGAGCAACTAGAGTCATTTGTCCACCGAACTTTCAACGGACAGGACTTTTCTTTTTTTATTCGCAGCCTTAAAAATATTTATGAAAACCATCATGGTCTAGAAAGCGTATTCACTAAAAATCAAAATTTAGACAATAGGCAACTTTCCATTTCTGAATTCAAAAAAATATTTTTTGAAATCCCACATTTAGCCCGTACACAAAAACATGTTTCAGATCCTATTAACAATTCAGCCGCAAAACGAATTAACATGTATTTGAGATGGATGGTACGTCAAGACAATAAAGGTGTTGACTTGGGGATTTGGAAAAATATTCCTCCGGCTTCCCTCTCCTGTCCTTTAGATGTACATTCCGGTAATGTCGCCCGCAAACTTGGCTTATTATCTAGAAAACAAAATGATGGCAAAGCAGTTACCGAACTCGATCTACAACTTCGAAAATTAGATCCAATTGACCCCGTTAAATATGATTTCGCTTTATTTGGCTTAGGCGTATTTGAAGGATTCTAAGTTATTTATTTTAAATAGGTTATCAATAACCTTCACAAACCCAATTTTCCAAATCTTCGCGCGAATACTATTTGCTCGAAAATAAACAAAGTTGACTATTATTTGTAGTCAAAATCTTATTTTATAACAAAAAACTACCTTTTAACGATGTTTTTTGCACTTTATCGATGTATCGAATGTAAATTTTACCTAAATTTGGTTCAATAATCAACCTGAAAAGAATTAAGAAGATTATTTGAAATTCAAGAAGGGTAACAATTGTAGAAATAAAAATCATTTAAAATAATAAGAAAATGAGCGAACCAAAAAAAATTATTTTAGCTGAAGATAATTCAATACTCTCACTATTGCTCAAATTCAAATTAGAAAAAGAAGGTTACAAACTCTTTATCGCTGTAAATGGAAAAGAAGCAATTGAAATAATTGAAGAGCACCATCCTGATATTATTCTTACTGATATTATGATGCCTTTTGTTAGTGGTTTAGAAGTAATTAGTCACGTGAGAAACAAACTAGACCTTTCAACACCCATTATTGTTTTTTCATCAGCTGGTCAAGAAGAAATGGTTTTGAAAGCTTTCAACCTAGGAGCCACAGACTTTATGAGTAAGCCTTTTAGCCCCAATGAATTAAGCATAAGAATAAAAAGACTACTACGTTAGAATCGAAACAAATATAAAATTATGGTAAATATATATCAATACCTCGTTGATTACCTCAAATACTCTCCTACAATTATTCAATTGTCGTGGGGGATGAGTTTTATATTTACACTAACTATAATGGGTTTGACGCTTTATTTAAATCATTTAAGAAAACGATTAAGAGCTAAAGAAAGAATCCAAAAGACCTACCAAAAAAAGTATGAAGGGGATTTAATTGAATATTTGTATTCCGGAAACGAAGAAGATGCTACCGTGATAAGCGACGAACAACAAAAAATTATAACCTACCTTAAAAAATGCGCTAAAGACAGTCTTAAAAGAAAAATCATTATTTCTACCTTATTAAAATTAAGAACTGAGATTTCTGGTGAAACTGCAGATGCCATTCAAAAGTTGTATTATCAGACAGGTCTAATCGATTATGCTGCTTCAAAATTAAAGCATAAAAAATGGGAAGTTATTGCTACGGGGATTAAAGAGCTTGCCCAATTTGAAATTAAAGAAGTTCATGAAGATATTATTCTTCATATTAATCATCCAAAAAAAGAAGTTCGTAAAGAAATTCAAATGTATTTAGTTAAATTGTTCCATTTTGAAGGCCTTGATTTTTTAAATATACTAACAACGCCTTTATCAGAATGGGATCAGATTCAACTTTTAGAAATTCTGCAAAACTTTGAAAATCAAAAAATACCAGATATTAGCCATTGGTTAAAATCTACAAATAAAACTGTCGCCCTTTTTGCCCTTAAACTAGCCAAAATTTACAGTCAATTTGAAGCTAAAGATGAGATACTAACACTTTTGCACCATGATGATATTGCACTACGAATTGAGGCAATGGAAGTCCTATCGCATATGGGAGTAGTTGAAGCAGTAGGAATATTGAAAGACAATCTAGACGAAAGAACACTAGAGGAACAGATTGCATTTTTTAAAATGATGGAAAATTTACACGATAATAATGATGCGGATTTCATCATGAAGTACATTAATAATGACAATTTCGATATCAAAGTATCCGCAATGAAAATTTTGAATGTAATTGACGTAGACGAAAGTAATACGTTAAAAATAATAAATACTGACAAAGAATTCTCAGAAAGCATTAATTTAATTAAGGCCAGTTAGTTAAACCTAAAACACACCCCCCAAATGATAGTAGTTTTAATTCAATACCTGTTTTTCGCTTTTGCGTTTACTGCCATCCTATCCTACATTATACTAGCTATAATTTCAGCGGTGGAGACCATCGACTATATGAAAAAAAATAGCTTTGTAAATTATAAAGAAATATTATCGTCTTCGATATCTCCTTCAATTTCTATTATAGCACCTGCGTACAATGAAACCTTAAACATTGTAGAAAATGTACGCTCTTTATTATCAAATCACTATGTGAATTACGATGTAATAATAGTAAACGACGGTAGTAAAGATGACAGTCTAGAAAAACTTATAAAAGCGTATGACTTAGTGAAAGTGGATTACTTGATCAATAATCAAATTCCAACAAAGCCACTTAGAGAAGGAGTGTTCAAGTCGACTAATCCCGCTTTTGAAAAACTAATTGTAGTAGACAAAGAAAACGGTGGGAAAGCGGATGCGTTGAATACTGGATTGAATATAAGCCCGAATAAGTACGTGGCCTGTATTGATGTCGATTGCTTACTATTGGAGGAATCGTTACAAAAAATGATCAAACCTTTTTTAGAATCTACAGATGAGAAGGTAATAGCAGCAGGAGGAGTGATTCGTATTGCAAATTCTTGTGTCATAAAAGATGGTAAATTACTCGATGTCAATTTGCCCAAAAACTTCATGTTAAGAGGTCAGATATTAGAGTATCTAAGAGCTTTTTTACTAGGCAGAATGGCTTGGAGTAAATTGAATGGATTACTTGTTATCTCAGGAGCTTTTGGTTTATTTGATAAAAAAATAGCCATTGAAGTTGGCGGTTATGATACGAAAACGGTGGGTGAAGATATGGAAATCATTGTACGAATGAGACGCCATATGGAAGAGCAAAAAATAAAATATAAAGTAGCCTATATTCCAGATCCGCTTTGCTGGACGGAAGCTCCCGATAATTATAAAATATTTATTTCTCAAAGAAACAGATGGACTAGAGGAACCATAGAAACTTTAAAAAAACACCGAAAAATAGGGTTTAACCGAAAATATAATGCCTTAGGAACTATTAGTTATCCTTATTGGTTAATCTACGAAAGACTTGCCCCTATCATTGAAGTTGCTGGTTTATTATATTTTTTATTCTTGTTCATTAATCATACAATAAAATGGGATTATGCCATAGCTTTCATCGTGTTATCCTATTTGTTTACAGTTTTATTTTCTATTGTCACAATCATTTCGGAAGAGCTTACTTATCATCAATACAAGAAAAAAGGCATTGGTTTTCAATTAATATTAACCGCATTTTTAGAACCCTTTACAAATCATCCTTTTATTTTATACGCTGCAATTAAAGGAAACTTTGATTATTATTTTAATAAAAAAATAAAATGGGGGGAAATGACACGAAAAGGGATGACAAATGATTAAATTTCCAAAATAAATAGAATTATTAAGTTATGAAGATTAAGACTTTTTTAAAAAATTGTTTCCCTTACGTTTATTTAACAATTTCACTAGTAATTGCTTTTGGATTCATTAGCGTTTTCGAGATATATAGTAAAGCATCTAATGGCATAAAACTACCCAACGTAACAACCGCACTATTATATCAGTTACTTAATGATTTTAGTACAGGTATTTTAATCGGGCTGCTATTTTTCCCAGTCTTTTTGCTGTTTTATTTTATCCGAAAACCATGGAGTGTAACCGTAATTAAAGTTCTTTTTTCTTTAATTATAATAGGACAATTTGCATTAGTAAAATACAACCTTACCACTTTAGTGCATCTAGGAGCAGATGTTTTAGGATATTCTTTTAGTGACATGTACACTACTGTCACCGCATCAGAGTCAATGTCCTTTTTATACTTTATTCCATTTATTGTATGCCCACTACTCTTTTTAGGGATTAATAACCGATTTATAAGTTACGAGAAGCCTAAAATAATTTATATCTTTTCTGGTATTTTGCTTTTAATAATCGGTGGACTAAATTTAGTACTACCTGAAATTTCTGATACCGCTTATCAAAACAAAATGTCCTTTTTTGCCTATGATATTTATCGCTTTCAAACGGATAAAAATGCTTTTAATGCCGACGATTTATTCTATAAAAAAGAATATCCGTTAGTGCAACCTTTCGAATCAACACCAGATGTTTTAGCTCCCTATTTTGAAATTCAAGAGGAAAAACCAAATATTGTAATGATCATTGTTGAGGGTTTAGGAGCTGAATTTATTGGTAAAAATGCGTATCGTGGTTTTACGCCTTATCTCGATTCATTAATACCCAAATCACTTTATTGGGAAAATTTCGTTAGTAATGCCGGAAGAACTTTTGGTGCATTACCATCGATTTTGGGTTCTTTGCCTTATGGCGAAAAAGGTTTTTTAGAGATGAATCCTTTACCTTCAAACATTTCCCTAGTTAGTATTTTAAAAGCAAATGAATACACCACTTCATTTTATTGTGGTGATGAATCTAGTTTTGATAGAAAAATAAATTTCCTAGAATATAATGGAATCGACAATGTAATCGATATCAATAAATTTGGTCCAGGATACGAAAAAACAAAAGAAAATTCAGGTGGTTTTACTTGGGGTTACCCTGATGGTGAAATATTCAAAAAAACCCTTTCAGAATTAGACTCCAGAAAACTTCCTAGGTTAGACATAATAATGACGTTGACGAATCATGAACCTTTTGATTTTCCTGCCAAAAAAGAATACATAAAAAAAGTAGATAATATCATTAATTCCAATAAAACGCTGGAAATTTCAAAATCTGAAGTGAATACCTATAAAGATATATTCGCCTGTCTACTATACACCGATAATTCAATTAAAAATTTTATCGAATCCTATAAAAAAAGACCTGACTACAAAAATACAATTTTTGTAATTACAGGAGATCACCGCCTTATCCCGATTGCACAAAAAGATAAATTATGTCGCTTTCACGTGCCATTATATATTTACAGTCCATTATTAAAGAAACCACAATCTTTTAAATCGGTATCATCACACTGGGATATTACTCCAAGTTTAGTTTCTTTTTTAATGAATAATTACAAAATGAATAAAATGGAAAAAACAGCCTGGATGAGTACTGGTTTAGATACCGTTAAAAAATTCAGAAATATCCATACTATCCCGATCATGCAAAATAAGGGAAGCATCAATGAAATGATCTATAAAGATTATCTTTTATCGAACGGAGATCTTTTTAAAATAAATGAAAATTTTGATCTTGCAAAGGTGAACGATTCTGAAATGCTAAAAACTATCAAAGATTCTTTGACGGAAGCCAAAAAATTAAATGCTTACCTCACTCAAAAAAATAAAATTATTCCCAACTCCATTAATATTTATACTAAACCCGCTTTTGAATTTTCAAAAGAAGACATGGCAACCATAAAATCATTAACTAAAGGAATGACCTACGACGAAATATTCTTCCTAGCTCGTGATCTTGCTTTCAACAAGGAACGAAACAAAGCACGATTACTTTGCAATTACATATTGAATGAATTTCCTAATTACGCTGACGTAAGAACCTTAAAAGGGAGAACATTAGCATGGGATAAAAATTATGTGAAAGCCGAAGCTGAATTTTTAGAAGTCATAAAAAGAACACCATATTACAATGATAGTTATCTTGCGTTAATGGACATGTATTGGTGGTCGAATCAAAATGCGAAAGGAATTGCTATTGGAAAAAAAGGACTTCAGAACAAAGTAGACGCAACAGACCTTGGAGTAAAATTAGCTCAAGCCTATTTTAGAGAGGCCAATTATCAAATGGCCAATAAAATTATTGATAGTGTTATTAAAAAGCACCCCAAACAAGTAGAATTAGTTAAAATTAAAAAATCCTTTGCACAATGATGACAAAAAAAATAGTCAAAATGACAATGGTACTTTGCTTTACATTGGTTTTTCAAATGTATGGGCAGGAAGACAAATACAATGGAAATCCAGATACTTCATTTGAAACGGCTCGTACCCTTGCTTTTAACAAGCAACGCAAGCAAGCCCAAGATACTTTACTCCATATTTTAACAAAATATCCTGATTACCATGACATTCGATCTTTTTTAGCCACCACCTATTCTTGGGATGGAGACTATAAAAAGGCAAGAAACGAATTCAATTATGTATTAGAGAAAGATCCGCAAAATAAAAGTACGTGGGTTGCCGCCATAAAAAATGAAATCTGGGGGGATAAACCCTACACTGCCTTAGAAATGACAACGCAGGCATTAAAAAACATACCTGACGATGCTGAAATTTTATATTTGAAAGCCAGTGCTCAAGAAAAAACAAATAAACCATTAGAAGCATTAAACACTTTAGAATCAATACTTAAAAAGAACCCTGAAGATCAAAACCCAATAGCTTACAAAACCAGCTTAAGCACAACACTAAGAAAAAACACAATTGGTATCCGAACAGAAGTCGATGTCTACTCCGAGGTTTTTGATCCAATGCAATATTATACATTAAACTATAGTCGCCAAACTAAATACGGAAGTATCATTGCCAAATTTAATTTTAACAGACGATTTAATGAAAACGGTACTCAAATTGAATTTGATTTATATCCAAAGATTACGAAAGGCTTATATGCCTATGTCAACGTTGGTTTTGCTAATACTTTCTTATTTCCAGATTTGAGATATGGTGCTGAATTATATAAATCACTACCTAAAAGTTTTGAAGCTTCATTAGGGTTTCGTTCCTTAAAATACACCACAACCACAAACATTTATACAGGTTCCATTGGTTGGTACTCCGGCAATAGCTATTTATCATTTCGCCCCTATTTAACGCCAGGAGATACCGGAACAAGTACATCTGGAACATTTACTTATAGAAAATACCGATCAGATGCCGATAACTTTATTGGGTTTGCATTTGGAATGGGATTTTCTCCTGAGATCAACCAATTTAACTTTAGCGGGAATGAAAACGCCATAGTTGATCTTAAATCTCAAAAATTAAATTTAAGCTACAACTTTACCTCCAATAATAAACAAAATGCTTGGGGACTACAGTTGGGCGTGGCACATCAAGAAATTACTTTTGATCAAGGAAATTATTTTTGGATCTATAATTTTGCTGTTATTTGGGATTTAAGGTTTAGATAAAAGAGCATCTGAGACCCAATTAGTATCATTACACTCAAAAAACGTATCTTTGCACAAAATATACGTTTTATGACTACCTTCGAGCAATTAAATCTTCCCAAATCAGTCCAGAAAGCAATAGACGATTTAGGTTTTACATCCCCTACTCCTATTCAGGAAAAAACATTTTCCGTGATTATGTCAGGGCGTGATATGATGGGAATTGCACAAACTGGAACTGGAAAGACTTTCGCCTACCTGTTACCCTTACTAAAATTATACAAATTCTTGCCGGGACATACTCCAAAAATAGTGGTATTAGTTCCAACACGTGAACTTGTAGTGCAAGTTGTCGAAGAAGTAGAAAAATTGACTAAATACATGTCGGTTCGAACGGTAGGTATTTTTGGTGGAGTGAATATCAATACTCAAAAGACTACCATTTATCAAGGTTGTGATATCCTTGTAGGAACTCCAGGTAGGATCATGGACTTAACATTGGATAACGTTATCCGTTTTGAAGAAATGCAAAAACTGGTTATTGATGAATTTGACGAAATGTTGAATTTAGGTTTCCGCACGCAGCTGACAGCTATTTTAGCTATGATGCCTAAAAAACGCCAAAATATTCTATTCTCTGCAACGATGACGGATGAAGTAGATGCAATTTTGAATGATTATTTTGATTATCCTGAGGAGGTTACACTTTCTGCATCGGGAACTCCATTGGAAAACATTAAGCAAATCACATATAATGCCGCCAATTTTAATACAAAAATAAATCTATTGAAATACTTGTTACAGGAAAACGAAGACATGAGTCGTGTTTTAGTTTTTGTAAATAACAAGAAAATATCCGATATGGTTCATGAACGTATCGAAGAAGATTTTGAAGGTCAATTTGGCGTAATTCACTCCAATAAATCTCAAAATTATCGTTTGAGTACCATGGCTTCCTTCCAAGAAGGTAATCTTCGCGGCTTAATAACGACGGATATTATGGCTAGAGGTTTGGACATTTCAAATATTACTCATGTTATCAATTTTGAGATGCCCGAAATGCCTGAATTGTACATGCACAGGATAGGTCGAACGGGGCGTGCTGATAAAACAGGTACCGCCATTAGTTTTGTTGCACCTCGTGAAGAGGAATTCAAAGTAGAAGTAGAAGTCCTAATGAATATGGAGTTGATTCCTGAAATATTCCCTGAGGCAGTTGAAGTTTCATCTAAATTAATCGAACCTGAAAAAGACAGACAGCCGATTAAATTTTTAATGAAAAAGAAAAAACTAGAAGGTGACGGAGCTTTTCAAGAAAAAAGTAAAAAGAACAAGAAGGTAAACTTAGGTGGTCCAGGTGTCACGAAAAAGAAAACACATGGATCAGTAAATAGAAACATGCTTAAAACAAGAGATAAAAAACGAAAAGACAAAAATAAATAGCAATAAAAAAAGGCTAAAAAACAAATTCGTTTTTTAGCCTTTTTTATTTATTATAAA
>CAWURM010000073.1:0-12841 GCA_963924965.1 uncultured Flavobacterium sp. | reverse complement strand
CCGCCTCCAGGCAGACTTGCGATTGACGGGTAGACATCATCTAGCTGGTAATGATTTCCCATGCCATTGGTAGAAACCATTATTACACGAGTAGTATTAAATCCAGCTGTGGCCCTAATGGCGTCATATCCAACCTTGTTTATTTGGCGTGTTAATGCTAATGCAGAACTGCTTGACGGGTTCGCTCCACCATTCCAATCACCAAAAGCACCTTGTGGTTCATTTAAAACCTCGAAAATAAGTAGGTGAGAATAGCTTTTAAAGTAAGTTGCAATACCAGTCCACAGATTTGCAAACACATTATTGTATTTTGCTGACCCGTTATAGTTATTATGGAGCCACTGCTCATGATGCGTATTTAAAACTACAAACATTTTTTTAGAGATAGCATAATCAATGACGGCCTTCAACTGTTTAAATCGTGCATGTGAAAAGTTAATAGTACCATTGGCATCAGCAAGGGTATTACCACTAAAGCCGTCCATCCATGTTACGGGTATTCGTACATGTTTCATCCCAGCATTAGCATACAGATCAATAATAGGGTAAATTGTTGTTGGATTGGTGCTTTGTGATGCATAATCAAAAGTGTTCCCCAAGTTGAATCCTGTACCCATAGAATCAATGACAGCTGCAGCAGATAGAAAAGTAGAAGTCGTAACTATAGGAGGAGTTATAATTGGAGGAGGAGTCTGCTCAGTATCTTTTGAACAAGAGAAAAGAATTAGTAAGAATACAATCGGTAGTTGTAATAGCCACCTTTTTTTAAATAATATCGAATATTTAATGTTCATTTTTTTTAATTTCTTGTTATGTTTTTTAATGATTTAAAAGTAAAATTGCTTGTCGGATTTTGAAGTCTTTACATTTTCATATTTAGTAATTTCTTGTTCGTTTGGTTTCTTTCAGTACCAGAAAACAATTATTTCTAACAGTTTGAATAGCCAATTTTTGGATTTCAGAACGTTTCATTTTCAAACTGTGACCCTTTTTTATTCATCCTTTGAAATAAAAAACGCTTAATGAACTTTATTTACCATGGAATATGGAGTTGCTTTACTTCATTGAGATAAAAATCCTCCAACTGTTCAACGAGTTCCCTTGAAATTGGGTCGTTTACGCTTTCCACATTAGTTGTAAGCTGAGCTATATTTACATTTCCCGGTATAACGGTAGATACAGCATCATAGGCCAAACAAAACGAAATTGCTTTTTGTGCAAGATTATCTTTTGCCTGGATAATTTCCTTTACTCTATTTACTAGATGTGCTCTAGATTGAATATCCTGCCTTGACCAGCGGTTTCTGATGTCATGAAAGGTGCTTTCAGCGGTATATTTTCCTGATAGCCAACCGGAGTCGAGCGGAATTTTTGCGATTATTCCAACCTCTTTTTCTATTGCCATTGCAAATGCTCGTGAGGTATCTTGGTGTAGAATATTGAAAAACGCTTCAATCACCTTAGCATTTGTGGTATCCATGAGCAGCTTCATGTCTTCGTAGGTATCTAAAGAGGCACCGTATGCTTTTATTTTGCCTTCTTCGATTAATCGATCTAAGATTTCGTAATGGTCGTTTTTATGACCATCTAAATACGCAACAGGCGGACTATGCATAATGAGGGAATCAACATAATCAACTTGTAATCTTTTAAGGCTGCCCTCCAGAGATTCCCGAATATAATCTGAATTAAAATTAGTGATACCCGAATCAGTGTGTCCAAATTTTGTATTGATTACAATTTTACTTCTATCCACACCCTTCAGTGCTTTACCAAGCCTTCCTTCTCCCGTTCCATGTCCATAATTTGGTGCTGTATCAAAAAAATTGATTCCGTATTCCAATGATTTTTCAACCAGTTCCACAGCATCCTTTTCTGACATACTTTTCCATCCGGAATTATTTCCTAACTGCCATGCGCCAAGTCCAATTTCGGACACCAGGGCGGAGTCTTTGATGTATTTATTATATTTCATATGGTAATTAATTTATGCTCTTATTAAATGGGAGAAGTATGTAATAAATCAGTTCTTAAAAAAAATAATTTAAAAATTTATTCAAAAGATTTTTTGCTTCACGTTCCCACGCTTATGGCTGTTCTTGGTGGTCGTAACCGTTCAATTTTAGTTTGAACAAAACTTAATTTGAAACGATAATTCCACTGAAATCCAGCTAGCTCAAAATGGCCTATATCTAACGTTTTTTTATTCCTTATAATTAGGGTTTACCTTTAAAATAAGTTGATTTCTTTCCTTATTTCTTTTTTTAGAAGAAATAAATAATGGAATTGAAACCCCAATTTCAATTACTCCAATTGCAGTAACAAATCCTCCTTAAGGCTTGGTATGCTCCAGATTCGTCCATGTCATTATTTGGATTACTTTTAATATTAGATAAAATTAAAATCCCACCCGTTGTTGTAAGCAACCCTAAACTACTAAAAACGTATCCAATCGTTTTGTTTGTTTTTCTTTGACGTTCTTTTTTTAGGATTTCTAAAAAATCATTTCCATTGTTTTTGTTCTCTAGTCGATTATATTCAATGCCAAATCTTTCAATTTTTTGAATTTGTTTTGGTTTTAAATCCTGTCCTTGCAGAATGACCGTAAAAAAAGATAATAATGAAATGATTTTAAGTTTTGTTTTCATAAAGTGATGAAATGTTTTGTCAGATTTAAAATATTGGGTAACATTATGCCGCTTGGCGTGGTTGCGAACTTCGAAACCGATTATTTTCCCTTAAAGATAAAATTTCTTGCAAAACGTAGATGTAAATTTACCACAAAATTCGCAATGGTGCGAAACGGCTGTTATACGATGCTCTTTTATTTATTAGCCGGATTGTTATTATTCCTCTACATTTTTCATTTTCATTAAAAGCACATAAGCCCCTTTTATTACAATACTTGCGTCATTCAAATCGTCTGAAAGAATTTCTGTAAATTCATTTTCAGTGTTTCCAATTGTTACTTCTTTCATTTCAAATTGCTTGTTTTGTTTGGCTATAAAAACATAATTTTTGTTTTCAAAGCTTACAATTGCATCGGATGGCAAAACATTTGATCGTTGGCTTTTTAATTCTATTTCGGCATTCATATACATTCCGGGTAAAAGTGTTTTATCGTAGTTGTTAAAATGGCAATGCATTTCTGTACTTCGGTTTTCTGAAAAATCTTTGCCAATTAATATAATAGTACAAGCATATTTTTTATCTGGGTTGGTGTTGGTATACGCTAATAAAGATTGACCAATGGCTAATTTATTGATGTCTTTTTCAAAAACGGTTAATGCTAAATGGATGTCAGAAGGATTTACAATTTCAAATAGAATATCGCTTGGGTTTACATATTTACCTGTATTTACATTGACTTTTGAAATATAACCGCTTATTGGTGCATATACATTGATACTTTTTGAAATACTTTTTGCAGTGACATTATTCGGATTTATTCCTGCAAATTTTAGTTTTTCTCCATATGATTGCACCATTACGGATAGTGAATTGTATTCGGCTTGTGCTTGTTGATATACTTTATCGCTACTAGCTTTGCTTTGGTTGAGTTCTTTTTGGCGTTCAAATTCGGCTTTGGCATAACCAATTTTTGCTTTTGCTAATAGGAAATCTTCTTGCAGTTGGATGTATTGTTGGTCTTCAACAACACACAAAACCTGTCCTTTGGTTACATGCATTCCTTCTAACAATTTGGTACTTTTTAAATAACCGCCCATTGGTACGCTTATCGAAACCAAATTTTGTGGTGGCACGTCTATTTTTCCATTTAGTTTTAAGGTAGCCGAAATTTCTTTTTTTTCTATTTTCCCTGTTTCTATACCTGCATTTTTTATTTGAGCATCGGTAAGCGTTGTTGTATTTTCTACTGTTGGCGTTTCTGTTGTTTCTTCTTCAGATTTATTGTTTCCGCAAGAAGAAAGAAGAAAGAGTAAAGAAAATAGAAAGGAGAAAATGACAATATTTCCTTTCATCTTATTTTTTCGTTGTATTGATTGTTTTATAGTGTTCATTTTATTTTGATGTTAAGTTCATTAAATTAATGATTGTTTCATTTCCTTTTCTAACCGCTTCAATATAATTGCTTTGGATTTCGGTATTTTGATTGATAAGGATCACCCATTCTAAATAATTGATGTCGCCATTGATGAATTTTTTATTAGCTGCGTTGGTAACTAAATCTACATTTTTTAATGCTTTGGTTTCGTAATAATCAATGGTTGTTTTGTGTTTTTTATATTCTTGAAGCAATTCTTGATATTGGGTTTGTAGTTTTAATTTTTCGTTACTTAAACTATTTTCTGCGATTTGAGTATGGATTTCTAACGCTTTTTTCTTGTTATTATACGATGAATTGAATAACGGCAAAGCAACACCAAACGAGCCGAAAACACCGTTATAACTGTCTTGAAAATCAGTATTTGTTTTGAATGTTTGCCAATATACACCGCCAATTAATTCAGGCATTTTTTTTGAATTTTCAAGGGAAACTGCTGCTTTATTAATGGTTACTTCTTGCTCGTATAATTTAATACTTGGGTAATTTGTAATTGTGTTATCTGCGACTATTTCATCAAAATTCATTTTGAATTTATCCGAAAAAGGCATAAAATCTTTATCGTCATTCAATATATATTTGAATTGTGATTGAAGCATTTTATAATCGCTTTGTAACTCTTGCAATTGTATTTTTACCTGTCCCGATTGGTTTTCGGCAGTTGCTTTTTCTAAAATATTGCTTTCGCCTTTGTCAAAACGAAGTGTTGATTTTCTTAAAAATTCAGAATAGATGTCATCGCTTTTTTGCAATAGTTTTTCTTTTTCTTTAAGATAAACCATTTCATAAAACACCGTTGTAACTTGTTTGGTCAATTCTTTTCTTTGCAATGCTTCGTTCCATTCTCCAGTTTTGGCTTGTGCTACTAAAAGTTGTTTTTGTCTTTTATAAACGGTTGGAAATTTAATGCTTTGCGAAACACCAATTTTTAGATCATTTACATTACTGTTGAATTGACCGTATTCGCTAATAATCCCGGTATGAGGAATGTCGTAACCTGTTTTGGTCATTTTTTGTAAATAATCTGAATTGAGTTTTTGGTTTTTTAACTTCAAATTATTTTGTAAAGCAATTTCAATGGCTTTTTCTAAAGAGATTTTTTCCTGTGCATTTGTATTTTGAAAAGAAAAAAACATTCCCAAAACTAGTATTGTTGTTATTGAAATTTTCTTTTTTGGTTTTAATTTAATTCCTTTTTCAAACATAATGTATAAAATGGGTAAGACAAATAAAGTTAAGAATGTGGCAACAATTAATCCTCCAATGACTACTGTTGCTAATGGTTTCTGCACTTCGGCACCTGAACCGTTACTTAAAGCCATGGGTAAAAATCCTAATGATGCAACAAGTGCCGTCATTAAAACGGGTCGTAAACGTATTTTTGTTCCTTGTAAAACAATCGCTTTTAAATCGGTTTCGCCTGATTTTTTTATGCGGTTGAATTCGGCTATTAGAACCAAACCATTTAAAACCGCCACACCAAATAAAGCAATAAATCCAACCCCCGCGCTGATGCTAAAAGGCATGCCACGCATGGCCAAAAAGAATATTCCACCAATCATTGATAACGGAATCGCAGAATAAATCAACAATCCTTGCTTAACGGATTTGAAAGCAAAAAACAATAAAATAAAAATAAGTAGTAACGAAATTGGAACTGCAATCAATAATCGTTGTTTAGCGGCGTTTAAGTTTTCGAAAGCACCGCCATAAGTAGGATAATAACCTGCTGGAAACTTAATTATAGTTCCTACTTTATCTTGCAATTCTTTAACGATACTTTGTACATCGCGACCTCGAACATTAAAGCCAACTACAATTCTGCGTTTGGCATCTTCACGTTGAATTTGATTCGGACCCTCGGTAATTTCTACTTTTGCTAATTGTGACAATGGAATTTGTAAACCATTTGGCGTTGGAATTAATAAATTTTGAACATCTAATAAATCCTTTCTTTTTTCGCCAGCCAAGCGAACGACTAAATCAAATCGTTTTTCATCTTCATAGATTAATCCTGTGCTTTGTCCTGCAAACGCTGTATTTACTATTTTATTAATGTCTTCGATGTTCATATTATACTGTGCAATTGCAGGACGATTATAGTCAATTACAATTTGGGGCATGCCCGTCACCGTTTCGATATAAAGATCGGAAGTGCCTTCAACAGTATTTACAATTTTGCCTAATTTATTGGCATATAATGCTAAAGTATCGAGGTTTTCCCCAAATATTTTGCAAACAACATCCTGTCTTGCTCCTGTCATTAGCTCGTTGAAACGCATTTGAACAGGATATTGAAAACCATAAGAAACGCCCGGAACGGCTTCGAGTTCCTTTGCCATTTTCTCGGATAATTCATCGAAAGTTGTTGCGGAAGTCCATTCGGATTTGTCTTTTAGAATTACCATCATATCACTGGCATCAATTGGCATTGGGTCGGTTGGCACTTCGGAACTTCCGGTTTTACCAACCACTTTTTCTACTTCTGGAAATTTTTCTAATAATATTTTTGTTCCTTGTGAAATAGCAGTCATTGAAGTTTGCAAATTACTTCCTGGTAAAACTCTTGTTTCTACTGCAAAATCTCCTTCTTCGAGTGATGGCATAAACTCACCCCCCATAAAAGAAAGTGTAATGATGGCTAAAACAAATAATGTAAATGTAGTTCCTATTATAACTCTTGGAATGGCTAATGCTTTTTCTAGAAATGGCTGATAGAAATTTTCTAATCTTGCCATCATTCGATCTGAAAAGTTTTGTTTGTGTGTTACTTTTTTATTCAAAAATAAAGCGGTCATCATAGGGATATACGTCAATGACAAGACAAAAGCACCAAACAAAGCAAAGGCAATTGTTTGTGCCATTGGTAAAAACATTTTTCCTTCAATGCCTCTTAATGTAAAAATTGGAATGTAAACAATTAAGATAATTAACTCGCCAAATACAGCAACATTCCGCATTCGTGTTGATGTTTCTAAAACAACTCCGTCCATTTGATTTTGTGTAATTTCTCCTGGCTTTCGGCTGTGTAAACTAAACAAACACGCTTCAACAATAATTACTGCGCCATCGACGATTAAACCAAAATCTAATGCTCCCAAACTCATTAAATTTCCACTAACGCCAAATATATTCATCAGTATTACAGCAAATAACATCGCTAAGGGTATAACCGAAGCCACTATTAATCCAGCACGAACATTACCTAAAAAAAAGATTAATACTAAAAGTACAATAATTGCACCTTCAATTAAGTTTTTACCAACAGTAGCGATGGAATTATTGACCATTTTGGTCCGGTCTAAAAATGGCTCAACCATTACACCTTCCGGCAAGGTCTTTCGAATTTGTTCAATTCTTTCTTTAATATTTTTGATAACAATATTACTATTTGCCCCTTTTAGCATCATCACCACTGCCCCCGAAACTTCGCCTTTTCCGTTGTAAGTCATTGCTCCGTAACGAATAGCACTACCAATGCGAACATCGGCAACATCACGAATAAATAGGGGACTGCCGCTATTGGTATTTTTAATAGATATGTCCTTTATGTTTTCGATTGTATTGATTAAACCTTCACTTCTAATGTATAAAACGGTTGGCCCTTTTTCGATATATGCACCTCCCGTATTTTCATTGTTTTTTTCCAAAGCATTAAAAACATCCGCAATCGTAATATTATAAGATTGCAATTTATTAGGGTCAATGGCGATTTCATATTGTTTTAATTTTCCGCCAAAACTGCTTACTTCTGCAACACCTTCAACACTTAGCAATTGACGGCGAACTATCCAATCTTGTATAGTTCTTAACTGGGTTACATCGTATTTTTTTTCATAACCAGGTTTTGGTCTTACTACATATTGGTAGATTTCGCCCAAACCAGTTGTTACCGGTGCTAAAGTAGGAGAGCCAATACCTTTTGGTATCTGTTCCTTTACAGCACTTAACCTTTCAGTTACTTGTTGCCTTGCCCAATATACATCCGTTGCATCATCAAAAACTATGGTTACAACTGATAATCCAAAACGAGAGAAACTACGAATTTCTTTAAGTCCTGGAATATTACTGTTGGCTTGCTCGATTGGAAAAGTTATCAATCTTTCAATATCGGTTGCGCCCAATGATGGGGCAGAGGTAATGACTTGTACTTGATTGTCCGTAATATCAGGAACGGCATCAATGGGTAATTTAGTGAATTGAAATATTCCGTAAGCAATAAGGGCAGTAGTAAACAACCCAATAATGAGTTTGTTTTTTATAGAAAATTCTATGATTTTATTCAGCATAACTAGGAAATTAATGATAATTGATAAAAGTACCGTTTGCTAAAAAGAAATAGCAAATAGCAATTTAACACCTCAATTAGAAATAGTTTGACTATTACCAATTAGGTGTTATAAAAAAATCATTAACACAATTTGGGCGGAAGCCAAATGCAGGTAAAAACGTCGGAAGTGTAAAACTCTGTGTGGTAAGGAACAGCATTATTAATAGCAATACTGATTGGTTTTAAGAATGAAATAATGGGTTGGTTTTCAAAAGCGATAACCGTATTTAAGTTTGTACTTATTGTTTTGAAAGGTAAATTTTGATGCTCGTCGTGTTTATCGGTATCAGCATGTTTGTGATTAGTATTGTAATGACTTTTTACAAAATCAAGGAATGAGACAGGATGATTGTTTCCGTGGTTGTTATGTTCCGTAAAATGAGTTATTAAGTTGGGTAATTTCAATAGCTGTCCTAATTCCGTGTTGGCACATAGGAATATAAATAAGAACGATATTGCAATTATTTTTTTCACGATGGTAAATTTAGGGTTTTAAATTGCAAAACGAAAATTTTTATAAATACATTTTTGATAAACTATTGATAAAAAAAGTATCAGTTTATAAAAGGAGGGTCTTGTTTTTCAGCAGTTTTTTTCCTTCATTTTCTGTAGCCTACAAGTATTAGATTACCTTTCGACGCTGCAAGAAACAGGTAAATTAGGAACTTTTTATTTTTCGATAAAGATAAAATTTCTTGCAAAGCCTAAAGGTAAATTTAGCATAAAATTCGCCATTATGAGAAACGGCTGTTGACAGTAGTACTTTGTTTTTCGGATGTTTATGCTACAGAATTAATTATTATTATCCCGATACTGATTGAAAAAGGTGAGATTAATTGAAAATATAATGGTTTCAATATATCCGCTGCTTTGTTTGAAAAATTATGATGAAGATGTCTTGGTACAAAATAAAGTACAAAAGAAGTAGTGAGCATAAACCAACCAAATATTTTAAAAACTGCCGGATATTTCGAATAATCAGAGTATAAAATTAATGCGATTGCAGGTATGATTCGGATTGTTATTTCTGCATAGTTTATAAAATTTGTGCTTCCCGCTTTTCTTAAAATTTCTCTAGCCATTTTCGGTTTAATAAGCATAACTCCACCCACACATACAAAAAATATTCCGAAAGCAATTATCGTCCATTTTGCAATTTCAAATATCATATTTTTCTAATTTTAGGTATTTTTTTTTCTATAAATGACTTCTATATTAGGGTTTATCTTTAAAATGTCTTGTATAAAATCTTTTTTGTTTTTTGGTGAAATTAATATGCTGTCAAATTTGTTGTAAAATATTTCAATTCTATTGATTGACGCTGCGGGTGAACTTAACGGATTATATGTTTCTGTTATTTTTCGTATTGATTTGATTTCAATATTTTCATTTATTATAAATGCACATTTAACATTTAATTTCTCTTTTTCAATTTTATAATTGATTGACAAAAAGGTATAAAATATAAACGAAATGGTCAGCAAAATTATTAATACTCCTAACCAAGATTTTTCTGCTATTAATTCAAATAGTGCATACCCAAATAGTAGAGAAATTGGAATAATTAATTCGAGACCAAGTTTTGATTTATAGTTTATCATTTATTCATATTTTTTTTCCACACAACTTTGACAGTATTACCGCCAATGGTTTTGGGCTTGGCGAGGTTGCGAACCTCGTAACCGATTATTTCCCGTTAAAGATAAAATTTATTGCGCAATGTTAACCTCAATTTAGCACGAAATCCGCCATTTTACCAAACGGCTGTTGTGCGTTTGTATTTCTTATCAAAACGTTTTATCAAAAGATTTGCCGTTAAATTTATAGACACCACCTTCTGCCATTCCAAAAAGTAAATTGTTGCGTTTGTCTTTATATATTGACCAAATCATAGGGGTCGAAAGTTTGTTATTGATAGTGTAGTGTATAACATTTTTGCCATCATATTTCCAAGCTCCTGTATCTCTATCACCAAACCAAATATTACCTTCTGAATCTTCTTCAATGGCAAAAACGTGTTCCATTGTCCCAGCTGGTGATCGATTTCCATTTTTACTACTATGCTTTTGAATGAGTCCGTGTATCTCTGAAAAATGTATTGTTTTATCATGCTTCATTAGTAAAACACCAATTCCATTATTTCCTATCCAAATTCGTCCTTTGGAATCGGCTAATACACTTCTAATGTGTAAATTCTCATTGGATTTAAGTTTTAATTTTTCATGTTCAAAAATAGTTGTCTTTTTGCCATCATAACTAAATAATGCAGCATATGTGGCTATCCAAAGGTTTCCGTTTTTATCTTTAGATAAATCCGTTATCCCGAATGAATTTTCAAGATTAGTATTATTGGGTTTTGGAAAAAGTAAGTAGTTCATCTTTTTTCCATCAAAACGATTTAGTCCGTCTTTTTCGCCTGCATTGAACCATAAATCACCACTGGTTTTGTTCCATTCCATTGTTGGGTTATTGGTTTGAGTTGTGTAAGTAGTAAACTTTTTCCCATCATAACTATTCACCCCTTTTGCAGTTGCAAGCCAGATAGTTCCGTTTTTATCTTCTTCTATTGAACGGATTTGATTGTCAAGTAAACCATTAGTATTGTTGAAGTATTGAAATGTTTTACCATTATAATAGCTTACTCCTTCATTGTGACTTCCAAGCCAATAATTGCCTTTACTGTCTTGAAAGATAGCACGTATTCCCGAAGTGAATTTTAAGGTGGCGCTTTTTGAAGCTTGTACCAATTCAGATTGATTAACTTCTTTGTTGGTTGCTTTCTTTTCAATACAAGAAAAGTTCAGAAATAATAAAAAAATCAGATATATCATTCTAAATAATTTATGCATTCAGGTCTGTTTTTTAATATGACATGCAACATACTTTATGCTACTTTGAGATAACTGGAAGTTCGTAACTTTATATTTTCTATTACAGATAAAATTTCTTGCGAAACGTGAACGAGAATTTACCACTAAATTCGCAATCTTGCTAAATGGCTGTTATATTTGGTTTTTTATATCTATCATTCCGTGTAGAATTCTAACAATTTCTATTTCTTTTAGAGAAACTATTTGGTAGAAAATAATATGTTCACCGGTTTTAGAGCCTAACACATTTTTTTCTATGAGATCATAAGATTTACCTTGATTTGGTTTATTTGCTAATTCCTGACAAGAATCCATAAGTAACGAGTAATAAGTCTCAGCTTGATTTTCTGACCAAGTTTCTACTGTATAATCCCAAATATCATTTAAATCATCAACGGCTTTGTTGTTTAAATAAAACTTTGCCATTATTTTTTTCTAGACTTAAGAGTTTCTAAATGTTTTTTCTGATCAAAGTCTACAGCGCGACCACTTTCTATTCCTTCACGAATTGCATTCCGTAAAACAATTATACGACTTTCTTCTTCTTCCAGAAGTCTGAGTCCAGCACGTACTACTTCACTTGCATTGCTAAAACGACCTTTCGTCACTGTAGATTCAATAAAACTCTCGAAATGATTGCCTAAAGATATTGACGTGTTTCTTCCCATGATTTCTTAATTTTTAGTAAAGTTACCAAAATTTGGTAATCAAGCGATATTTTCAATAAAAAAGTTTTGGAAAAATCACAGACAACGTGTCGCTGCTTTGAGATGGCTGGAAATTCGTAAACGTTCAGTTTTCGGCTTAACGAAAACTTGATGCGAAACGGTAATTCCACTAAATTCCAGCTAGCTCAAAATGGCTGTTAGGCATTCGCTTTTTTTTTAATCGTTAATTCTATTTTTTAAGTCCATTCTTTCGTGCAATATTCTCACGACTTCCATTTCTGTATTTTTAGTTTTCTTATAAAACACCAAATGAGATTTAACTTTTGAAAATTTATAATTTTTCCTAATATTGCTAAAATCTGTAGTTTCGTCAAAATTTACCGATACATATTCTATTTCGTCAACAATTAAGTTGTAATATCTGTTTGCTTGTTCAACAGACCAATTTTCGGCAGTGTAAATCCAAATGTTATTTAAATCTTCAAGAGCTTTTTCACTGATTAAATATTCCACCATTATTTTTGGAAGTTTTTATTCAGCATCGCTAAATTTTCTTTTCTGTCAAAATTTTTAATTTTTCGGCTTTTTTCTCCAATTTCTAATTCGTTTATCAAAGACTTTTTTTGAATTTCTTCTTCTTCAAAATGTCTCAAAGCAGTTCTCACAACTTCGCTTACAGAACTATATTTTCCTGTAGCAATTTGTCTGTTTATGAAATTCTCATAATATTCTCCGATCAGAATTGATGTATTTCGTGCCATAATTTTTTCATTTATACAAATATACCAATTTATGGTATTAAAAAGAAATTTTGATTTAATTCGGTTTTTCTTTGCATCGCGCCAAAGTGATGCCTAACGTTTTGCGGCTTTAAGAAGTTGGGGATTTGTAAGCCCGAAACTTTCGA
>CAWURM010000072.1:0-13705 GCA_963924965.1 uncultured Flavobacterium sp. | reverse complement strand
TTTCGCCCTTGATGAGGGTAAGGGCATTTGATAATTTGGCTCTAGGCTTTTTACTTTTTCGAGCATATGTTGAGCATGCGATTCTTCAATCTTTCCCAAACCTTGCAATACACGAACTAAATTATCATCTGTTTGAATGGCAGCTATATTTTCATACAGAAAAGCAGTATCTATGGCAGTTTTAGTTTTATCTAATTACTCATCTTTACTGGACCCTGAAACCCTTTCTGATTTTGGTTTCAATTTCACAATTACATCACCTTCTTCCATACTCATACGAGCAGTAGGGAATTACCCTACCCTTTGCTTCTTGAGCAAAAATTAAGAATACAATAGTATTGACACTTAGCAGTAATCTGTCTTAAAATGTATATTTTTGCCTAAAAATTACTTTCTATGACTTTTCTGAAAAAATTATCTCCTTTTTACAACCTCACTATTTTTTATGTATTGGTAAGCTTCATTTTAAGGATAGTACTATTATTTCACCCTATTACCCAGACTTCCTTTAATGGATTAGATGCTGTAAAGATTTTTTTATTAGGATTTATTTCCGATGTTTTTGTATTTACTTTGGCTAGTGGATTTCTTTGGTTATATCTTATTTTTATATCCAATGCCAAATATGTAAAACCGTACGGGTATATTATTTTTGGGCTTTTCGTCGCCTTATTTTTATACATTCTTTCAGGGAAATCTATTCTTAATGAATATGGTGGAGCGCTGCCAGAGATAGGCCTAGCCTTTGTTGGGCTTAAAACACTTTTATTTGGATTATTACTTTTTTTACCACAATACCGCAATAAAATTCGCTTTTGGCTTTTTAGTTTCGTGATGTTTCTATTCGTAGTTTTGATTTTACAAAATGCGATAAGTGAATATTTCTTTTGGAATGAATTTGGGGTAAAGTATAATTTTATAGCTGTCAATTATTTGGTGTATACCAATGAGGTAATTGGAAACATTATGGAATCTTATCCTGTAATTCCATTATTTTCTGCACTGTTTATTATTGCTGGAATTGTTACTTATTTCATAGTAAGAAGGTCAAAAAATTATATTGACAAAATACCAACATTTGTAGAGAAGATTCAAATCTCTGGTTTGTATTTTATTCTTTTTGGCTTTTCAATTGCTGCTATTCCTTCATTAGCCACCAAAGAAAATTCTCAAAATATATTCGCAAATGAATTACAAGCTAATGGGATTTATAAATTTTATTTGGCTTTTATGAATAGTGAATTGGATTATTTTAAATTCTATAAAACATTACCCGAAAAAGAAGCCTATGCCCTTCTCTCAAACCAAATTCCTGGAATTTCAAATCAATCCACTTTAAGAGAAATTAATAGTGCAGCTACTGAAATGCATAAAAATGTAGTTTTAATTACGATTGAAAGTTACAGTGCTGATTTTATGGAAGTGTATGGAAGCGACAAAAAAATCACTCCTTTTCTGGATAGTTTGGCACAGCAAAGCTTGTTGTTTACTAATTTGTATGCGTCAGGAAATAGAACGGTTCGTGGTCTAGAAGCGGTCACCTTATGCTTACCTCCTACTGCAGGTGAAAGTGTTGTTAAGAGAAAAGACAATAAAAATAAATTTACAACTGGTAGCGTTTTTAAACAAAAAGGTTACAGCGTAAAATATTTATATGGTGGAGATGCTTTTTTTGATAACATGGAAGATTTCTTTTCAGGAAATGGATATGACATCGTTGATAAAAAGACTTTTAAACCCGAGGAAATTACCTTTTCTAATGTGTGGGGTGTTTGTGATGAAGACATGTACAATAAGGCTATTAAAGTGATGAATGCTGAAGCAAAAGATAATAAACCATTTTTTAACCACATTATGACGGTAAGTAATCACAGACCTTTTACCTACCCAAACAATAAAATTGACATTCCTGGCGACGCTAAATCAAGAGATGGCGGTGTGAAATATACTGATTTTGCGATGAAAAAATTCTTTGAAATGGCGAAAAAACAACCTTGGTTTGCCAATACTGTTTTTGTAATTCTTGCTGATCACTGTGCATCAAGTGCTGGAAAAACCGAATTACCAATGGATAAATATAGAATTCCTGCTATGATTTATAGTCCAGGATTTATACAGCCACAGCAGTATAACCAATTAATGTCGCAAATTGATATTATGCCAACCGTCTTTGGCATTTTAAACTTTAATTACCAATCAAAGTTTTTTGGCCAAGATGTTTTAAAATCAGATTATAAGCCTAGAGCCTTAATTGCTACTTACCAAGATTTAGGATTAATTAAAGATGATGTTTTAACTATTATTTCTCCAAAACAATTATATAAACAGTACCAATTAACACTATTACCGAAATCAGGAGTGGCAGATAATTTTCAGATTTATTACGATGAAAAGCCACTCCAAAAAGAACGAATGGATTTAGTAAATGAAACGATTTCTTTTTATCAAACCGCATCAGACATGCTCAAGAAAAAGAAATACGAAAAGAATAAATAAAATAAAAAAGCCTGTGAAATAAACATCACAGGCTTTTTTTATGGTAAAATACTCAACGTTTATTCCGCATCTTTATCACTTTCAATTCCGAATAAATCTCCTTTTTTGAATAGTCGTATGTCCTTCTTTAAAGCCTTGCAATTGCGTTTTGTTAATGACTGAGCATCAAGGTTACTCAGGTCTGGTTTTCCTGCATTTACCCAAGCAGTGTACCAGAAACTCGCTGTTGCTGTTACTGCTTTCTTCATTTGGCTTTCTACCATTCCGTTTAAAGCATTGTGAAACTGTTCTGCATAGGCATCAGTATATTTCACTCCATTGTATTTGTTTTTTACAATATTTCCGTCAGCATCCGTTACAAAAATTTCCTTTGCTGATAATGATGTTCTCAATCCTTTATCAGCAGCAAGTAAAGTAGGAACTAATGCATGTGTATCGTGAATCATAGCCCAAGTCGCCTTGTCAACATCTTCATAATACTGTGCTGGTGCCACATTGAATTTATAATTTTTTACAAATAACTCAGGCAATCTACTTTCCCATAAGGCATGAATCCCTTTTTGATCTGTTAATTGACCGTCGTGATTATCGGACGTATGCAAAGGCATATGTGCATCGGCAATGTAATGGCCTAAATCTGCTGCAATAAATAGTATTTCTGATTTTCTTTTATCCTTAAAAGCTTGCGTTAATTTAGCCATCATATCTTGGATGTGCCAAGGTAATGTCCCGTTTTTTGATAAAAATTTATCATCGTATTTCTTTTTGGCTTCGCTCATAGTCTTAGGAAAACTATCAACTGAACCAAAATTTTCCATATCAAAATAATGACGCGGATTTTCAGCTCGATCTTGCAAAATATATTTTCTCAAATCAGGAACAGTTGATTCTTGCGTTATAAAATCAATATGATTGTAAAAGAATACCTGAAGCGGACTTGGCAAAGCCATAACTGCTGCTTTATTGATTCTCTCATGACCAACAATTCCCCATGAAATTGTTATAAAACAAATAAGAACTGCAGTTAAGGTTACTGCAGTAGGCTTAAACTTGATATTTTTCATTACATTTATTTATATGAGTTACAAATGTATTTTATTTTTATTCAATTAAAAAAAATATGAGTTTAAGATTACAGCAATTAATAAAACAGAATTTATTATGTTTCGCCATCAAGGAAAAAACAGAACATTCATTCACAATTTACGACTAGCTACTTTGCTTTCATTTGTTGCAGGAATTGTAAATATAACTGGGGTATTAGCCTTGCAAACGCTAACCACGAATGTAACGGGACATTTTGCTTTTTTCGCTGAAGAATTAATCAAACACAATTATAGTGCAGCAATAACCTTTTTTATTTTCACCATTTTCTTTTTACTAGGTGCTTTTACTTCTAATTTTCTAGCTGAATTAGTTTCTATAAAAAAACCGCATTTACTGCATGTTATTCCAATTTCATTGGAAATAATAATCTTAACTTCAGTTGGTTTTTTTGGAACAGCAGCTAACTTATCTACACTTGATGGCAAAATAATGGCGTTTGCGATGCTTTTCGCGATGGGAATCCAAAATTCATTAGTTACAAAAATATCGCAATCTACAGTGAGAACAACTCATTTAACAGGGCTTTTTACTGATCTAGGAATCGAATTGTCTCAATTGTTTTTTTATAAGAAACAGAATGAAAGCAAGAGATTAAAGGCTAATATTTCTTTACGGTTTTCAATAATATCATTTTTCTTTATTGGGTGTGTTTTAGGAGGTTATATCTATACATATCTTTACATGAAAACACTTTTCATAGGCGCATTTGTTCTATTAATAGCGCTTATGTATGATTCTATTCGATTACAGTTTTTATCCATAAAGAGGAAAAAATATTCTAATAGCACTAGTTAAAATGGATTACTGTAATTAAAGCTCCTACGGCAATAAATACCCATAGCAGTACGCCTTGTAGTAAAGGTTTTGGTCCTACTGTTCTTAAAATTTTCCAATTTAAACCTGCACCTATAAGAAATAAAGTTACTGTAAGACCTGTTTTTGCAATAAAAACTATAAATGATGATATAAATGATATTTGAGGAATAAATGTGTTGCAGAGCATCGCTAGGACAAATAGGCCTATAAAGTAAGGAATTTTGATTTTGCTTTTATTATTTTTAAATAAAAAGGCGGTAAGTAAAGCGATTGGAATAATCCATAACGCTCTCCCTAATTTTACTGTTGTGGCAATTTGCAAAGCTTCGGGTCCATACTTATTGGCGGCACCAACTACGGAACTGGTATCGTGAATGGCAATAGCACACCACAATCCAAATTCATGTTCCGTTAAATGCAACCAATGGCCAATTGCGGGAAATAAGAATAAAGCAACTGAATTCAAAATAAAAATGACTCCAAGCGCCACTGAAGTTTGTTTTTCATCTGATTGAACAATAGGACCTATGGCCGCTATAGCACTGCCGCCACATATGGCAGTTCCACATGCTATTAAGTGCGCTGTTTTCTTTTCAACTTTACACCATTTCCCAATAAAATATCCTAAAATTAAGGTGCTGAAAATTGAAGCAATAGTAAAGAAAAAACCCTCTTTTCCAGCAGATAATGCACTATTAGCATTCATTCCGAAACCCAAACCCACAACAGAAACCTGTAATAAAAAAGATATCACTTTATGGTTCAAATGCAAAAAAGGATGTCCCGCTACATTGGCAACAATTAAACCTAGTACTAATGCAGTAGGCGGAGAAATTAACCCAAGAACACAAACAAAAAGCAATGCAATAAAAATAATTTGCTGTTGCCATTTTTTAATCTCGACAAGAATAATAGATTTATTTGAAACGATACACTCTTGATCCGCCATTGTAAACTAATTAAATTATTACGCTACAAAGATGAACGGATTAAAGTTTAAAGACCAATCGTATTTAACAATCTATCATAACTTTAAATTATAGTAATTTGAAATATTTTTTATGAATAATTCAGACAGTGCATCCGTTTTTCCTTGTAAACTGATGATGTAAAAATTTCTTTCGATTGTTAAATTATGAATATCTAAAATAACCAATTCCTGATTTTTGAGTTCTTTTTCAATGGCATGAATAGATACAAATGCAACACAATCTGAATGCATTAAATAAGATTTAATACTTTCAGTACTCCCCAACTCCATTTCTATGGTTAATTGTGATAGACTGATGTCAAATGGTTTCAAAGCATATTCAATTACTTCTAACGTTCCTGAGCCTGGTTCACGCATTAAAAAACTCATGTCCAAAAGATCATCTCTATTTATTTCCTTTTTTGAAAGTAAAGGATTTTTTGAATTACAAACTAACACTAATTCATCTTTTAAGAACGGAATATACTTTATGGATTTATTTTTTGATTGTCCTTCAACGATTCCAATTTCGATTTCTTTTTTTTGAAGTGCATTTTCAATTTGCTCGGTATTCCCATTGCGTAGGTTTACTGTTATATCCTTTAATTTTTGGTGGAAACGGGCTAATAACGGAGGTATAATATATTGCGAAATGGTTGTACTTGCTCCTATTCTCAATAAGCCTCGTTGTTGATTGATAAGGGAACTCATATCAAAATCGACATCCCTGTAAATTTCTACAATTTTATTAGTATGCTGCAATAAAACTTCTCCTGCTTGGGTCAACGAAATTTTATTTCCAGTTCGATCAAACAGTTTTATCTTATATTTTTCTTCTAGCTCTTGAATGTGTTTTGAAATAGCGGGTTGCGTTATGAATAATTCTGCAGCCGCCTTAGTAAAACTCAATCGGTTTGCAACGGTATAAAAAACCTTAAGTCTAAAATCCATAGTATTTGTTTATGATTCGTTTATAATAAGCCGTTGTATTTTCTAGTAAACCATTCTGTAGCAAGAAAAATAACAATTAATACCAACATCCAGTACCAATCAATTAAAGGAGAACGTGTCCTAGTGTTTTTTTGAATGGATTTATACGATTCATCTGCTAACAATGATTCTATAACTGTATTAACCTGATCTGAATAAAATAATTTTCCATTTGTGTTTTGCACTAATTGTACTAATTTATCCACATCAGGGTTCACAAATTGTTTTTCGATATCAAACTCTAGTATTTCAAATTGACTGGAGTAAGTGGTCTTCGAATTCAGCTCTGTTACTTTAAAACTATAATTTCCTGCTGCCAGTCCATCTAAATTCACTTTATAAGACGCGTTGCTTTTTAGCAAATCATAGTTTTTGGTTTGCTTCGTTTTTGCATTTACTACTGTAATTGTTAAACGAGCTTTTTCATCAAACTCATAATTTTTATTGAAATACTGTGCTGAGATCTCTATCGTTTCGCCAGAATTGTAAAAACTTTCATGGTTCACAACTAAGGACTTCTTTGAATTATTAGAAGCTAAAAATTGAATTATTTTATCAACGAAAAGATCGTATGAATCAAATGAATCCGAATTGACATGCGATTGCATGCGCCATTTCCAACTGTTCTCCCCTAGTAAATAAGCTGATCGTTTCCCTTGATTTTCAACAAAAGCTAATAAAGGTGCATTAGTGGCTATGTTTCTTATTTTAGAAGATAGTAAGATTGAAACGGGACCGTTAACAGTAACTTTTCCATATGAATTTTCTAAAGGCGGGAAATTTTCAAATCCAATATCATCCGTCGAAAAGAGATTAAATTGTGAATTAAAACTACCCAAATAATCCTCCCTTTGGGAACTCATTTTGAAATCTAAAAATGGTTGTTGTTGATTTAAAAAAGCAAAGTCAGTCTGTGTTCCAGTGATGATAAAAGTATTTATACCTGCTAATTTGTTTTCATCAAATACTTTTTTAAATTCAGTTGTTGGTTGGTATAGTAGTAAAATGTTATAATCGCTTAATGAGCTGATTTTATTTGGGTTAACTATTGTTACTTTACGCTGTGAATTAGATTCGATTGCTCTTTTTAAAGCCGCAATATCGGGATGGTTAAGACTTGAAATTATAGCTACATTTGTCTTTTGATCAATCACTTCAACTGCAAAATTCTTTGTGTTGTTGTAGGTATTCATTTCTTTTTCTTTGGAAGAAATAGTAGCTTTAAACACTTGCGTTCCTATTGAATTTGCGGGCAATAAAACGGTAACTACTGCTGTTTTCTTTTCAGCAGTGAATGAGACAGTTTGTTTATTTAAAACTGTATTTCCCTGTGAAATACTAAAATTGGCTACCGTGCTTTTTTGTCCCGAATATTGTAAAAATACTTCTACAGGAAATTTATTTTTGAAAAACGCATATTTATTGACATTCAATTGAGTGATTTTTAAATCCATTATTTTGGTGGTATCACCTACAACAATTGGAAACACTTTGTTCGTTCCATCGAAACTAAATACGTAATCATTACCATTGGTTTGGTTTCCATCTGTTATAATTACAGTTGGAAAAGCTACATTTTTATTAATACTCTTCAAATCTTTGGCAATGGCGTCAAGATTTGTTTGTTTTCCTTTAAAATCAAATTGATCTGTAGCTTGGAAATCACTATCAAATCGATACGATTGAATTTCGAATTTTTCCTGTAAATCAGTATTCGATACTAAAGCTTTATATATTTCCTGCGCTTTATCATTCGCTTTAAGCGCAACTATCGAACTCGAATTATCGACCACGACAGCCAGAGGTGGCTTCACGATTTCAAGGTTGTCTCTCGTTACTACTGGATTGATAATTAGCAATAAAATTCCAAAAATTGAAGCAAAACGTAAAAAAGCCAAAAACAAATTCAACTTCGATTTGTTTTTGGCTTTGTAATAATATTGTAAAAACGATAAACCGCCTGCAACTAATAATGAAAGAACAACTAATAGTGAGGTGTTTAAAGTCATATCATTTTTATTGAAATATTGAAAGATGTAAGCATGTAAGCTCTTTAATCTTTCAATTATTTAATCATTTAATTTTTGAATACTAAGTTAGCATCCCGCCACACACATTCAATACTTGACCAGAAATATATGAACTCATATCTGATGCAAGAAAAAGACAAGCATTAGCAACATCTTCAGTAGTTCCGCCACGTTTCAACGGAATTCCGTCTCTCCATCCTTGAACCACATCGTCATTTAATTTGGCTGTCATTTCCGTTTCAATAAATCCAGGTGCAATTGCATTACAACGGATGTTACGTGATCCTAGCTCTAATGCTACCGATTTTGTAAAACCTATTACTCCAGCTTTAGAAGCTGCATAATTCGTTTGTCCCGCGTTTCCTTTAACACCTACTACACTACTCATATTGATAATAGAACCCGCACGTTTTTTCAAAAATGTTTTTTGAATGGCTTTTGTCATGTTAAAAACTGACTTCAAGTTTACATCAATTACTTTGTCAAAATCCTCTTCAGACATACGCATCAATAAGTTATCTTTAGTAATTCCAGCGTTATTGATCAATATATCAACGGTACCAAATTCAGCAATTACAGCATCTACCATAGCTTGTGCTTCGTTAAAATCAGCTGCATTTGACTGGTATCCTTTGGCTTTAATTCCTAAAGCGTTCAATTCATTTTCTAATGCCAAAGCTGATTCAACAGATGAACTGTATGTAAAAGCAACATTTGCTCCATGTTTTGCAAAAACTTCTGCAATTCCTTTTCCAATTCCTCGACTTGCGCCTGTTATTATGGCTACTTTTCCTTCTAGTAATTTCATATTTGAAAATTAGTTTAATTTTTATTTGAAGCTATTCCTGCTATTCGCTTCAATCTTTTATACGCGCTATCGCTTTCATAAAAGGATTTTCACTACTATCAGGGCTATCTTAGCGTTGTCAAATATAGAATAATTCCTTTTTTAAAAAAAATTCAAATTCAATTACATTCTAATGTAGCTCTTGTGTGTTTAATTTTTAATGAATTTAAAATTAGAATTTCCCTTATCAGTATTCATTTTAAGGAAATAAGTTCCTGTACCTAGTTGAGACACATCAATAGCAGTAACTCTAGAGGCATTAGGTACCGCAATTGTCAATTGTCCCAATACATCATAAATACCTATTGAATAAACTTCTATAGTATTTTGTGAACTAATATTCAAAATTTTAGTAGCAGGAATCGGATATACCTTAAAATATGTTGAAAACTCAAAATCGGTTGTGCGTAAGGTCGAAAAAGTAGAAATTGCTTTATTCGTTAGAATCGGAAAATTGTAATCAAAATAAATATTAGCTTCATTTGTGAAGGATTGACCAACAACTAGTGTTGGTAGTGTTTTGATTTTAAAAGCAATATAACCGTCGTTTGTTGCGTCATCAAATGGCAAATTGATATTTTCAAAAATGAATTCCACTTTATTTTGTTCTGAAATTTTTGTAACAAAATCATGACTGGATTTCGTTGGTACCAAGGTTGAAATATCAAATTTTGTTAAGTCAATCATGTCCTTTACTACAATATTTTGGGCTGGATAAGTTCCGGTATTTTCAAAACGAATCATATAATGTACATATTCACCAATCAGGCTTGGCGTAATAACATCCCCTTCTAAACACGTTTTATCATTGGGGTCATAGGAACCAACAACACTTTGGCGTAAAGCAAACGAATTATCAACCGGTTTCTCATCTCCAAGTACAGGATTAATTTGAGCATTAAAACTCAAGCGATCACCTAAATTGACTGCAGGTATCTCCATGGGCGAGTTTACATTTAAAGTTACTGTAATCTCACGCGTTTCAAAAGGTTGTAAATTACTGTAATTCCAAGTTAGCTTGTCTACAACTTGGCTATTTACTGATGGAATTGAAGGGATATAATCTAATACGGCATCATTAAAACTGAGGTTTATCGAGCCTGATACTATAGTTGTTCCTTTATTTTTATATATGATTTTATAGGTCGCATCAAATCCTGGACGGGCAGGTATGAGTGGTAGTAAAGTTATTTCTAAGTCAGGATGAATCCCTTTTGGAGTGATACAAAAATCCTGAATATTCGGACTAGATTGTGCTGGGAAACTGACATTGATTAAAGCGGGTGAAACATCAAAATAATTTGGATTTTCTACATGTGGCGTAATTGTATGTGTCCCTTCTCCAACTGGTAGACTATAATTCCCAACTGTATTCGAAGTTAAATTACCGCTATCCACCCCATTCGAAATTGAAAAATTTAAGTTAGGATACCCTAAATCTAGTACATCACAACCATTCGCATTGGTATCTAACGTGCTTTTTCCTTGTATTGTATAGAATTTTCCACCAGGTGTGAATGAGCAATAGGAGTTTAATGCTATATTCACATAATTATAGTATTTTAAATACCATTCAATAGTCGAATTTTTGATATCATCATTACATATATATTTCAAATTGGGACAATTTTGCATAGAAATACCTTCATTAACTCCATTTTTTGCAAAAATCGTGATTAACTCACTATTTGAATCACATTCAGCACTACTAAGTTTAACAAATGGAGATAAATCTATTGTTGAAAAATTATTATTAGATAATCGTATAAAATTAATATTGCTATATCCATCCACTTTTAATGTGGTTAATCTATTATTACCCAAGCTCGCGTTCCCAATATTTTTTGGAACCGTTAAGTCAACAGATACAAGCCTATTATTATCTGCCCACAAATCTAATAACTTAGCACAGTTCGAAAAATCTATAGTTGTTAATTCATTTGAGTAAGCCCATATCCTAGTTAATTCGGGACAATCCGTTATATTGGTTAAGGAGTTGATCTTGTTGTTATTGCAAATTAGGTCTTCTAACATTGTTAATCCAGACAGATCTAATTTTGGAATCATATTATTAGCACAATCAATAAATTTCAAACTCACTAATCCTGATAAATTCAAATCTTGTAATGCGTTATATCCTAAATGTAAATGATGTAATTTGTCAAGTCCTGTTAGATTTAAAGTGGTAAGGTAACCTTGACCACAAACTAAAGTCTCCATTTTTTTAAGGGAGCTTAAATCTAAATTCTTGATATAATTTGTACTACAATCTAAATACATCAACTCTTTCAAAGCACTGATGTTTAAATCTGTTATTTGAGTATTCCAGCAAATCAATCTTTTTAAATTTGTAAAATATTCAATTCCAGAAATATCGGCAATATAATAGGACGACACATCAAGTTCAATTACTTTCAAAGCTTCAGAAACTTGAATTTCATTGTCGTTATTTTCATCAATTTTAATAGCATTACCCGCCACGTCTTTTGCAATCACATTATCTTTATTTGCAATTAATAGCGCCTCTTTAAAATAAGAACTTTTAAAAGCAATATTTTGAGCTGTAGCTCCACAAAAGAAAAAAAAGGTAAGTAATAAAAAGTAAAGTTTTCTCATATAATCTAAAAATGAAGTAAATATAATAAAATTTGTACTACAAAAACGGGTATTATTAGGGAATGAGAGCTTCCCGATTTAAATCAAATTTTTTAAAAAAAAGAAGGTTCTAATTTTAATATTTTGTAATAAAAGTGAAAAGGATTCTCTTCTACTTAAGTATATTTGTCCATAAACAAGCACTAGCATTGTTTGATTTTAAATTAGTTTCCCCAATTTGTAAATGAAAAAAATTGCTTTCTTCTTTTATATCCTATTTTGCTTCACTGCTAATGCACAATTAGTTGTCGATAATACTACTCAAACACCCAAGCAATTAGTCCAAAACGTTGTTATAGGACAAGGAGTTAGCGTTTCCAATATAAAGTACAATGGTACCGTTGCCAATGCAAATGTTGTGAGTGATCAAGTAGGTTTCTTCTCGAATGGTCTAACAACCAATATAGGTTTAAATTCAGGAATTATATTAAGTACAGGGAATGCTATAATTGCTAAAGGACCCAATGATACTGCTTTGGGTACTTTGCCTACTTCAAATCCATTTACAGGAGACAATGACTTGTATATTTTATCGAATAATCAAAGTATTCAAAATGTAGCCATATTAGAATTTGATTTTATTCCAACAGGAAATAAATTAAGTTTCAATTTCGTATTCGCATCTGATGAATATCCTGAATTTGTGAATGATACATATAATGATACTTTTGGTTTTTTCTTGAGCGGTCCAGGAATTACAGGACCTTTTACAGGAGGTGCTAAAAATATTGCTTTGATACCTACCACTACACTGCCAGTCTCTATCAATAATTTAAACAATGGAAATTTTAATGCTGGTCCCTGCGAAAATTGTCAATACTATATTAATAATGAAGGAGGTACTTCCATACAATATGATGGCTTTACCACTGTTTTAGCTGCAAATTCGGATGTGATATGCGGACAAACATATCATATTAAGTTGGCTATTGCCAATGTGGGAGATAATAATTATGACTCGGCTGTGTTTATAGAAGGCGCTAGTTTTAGTTCCCCTGCGATCAATTTAGGGCCTGATTTACAAATATGCAGTGCAACCAATACGATTTTAAACTCGGGGCTGAATACAAGTGAAATTCACGAGTGGCGGTATAATGGGACGGTCATTCCCGGCCAAATTGGTTCACAAATTAACGTCAATCAATCGGGTTTATATGAAGTTCAAGCATTTCCATTTGGCGCGACTTGTCCTGTAAATGATGCTATCAATATTTCTTTTTCTACTCCAAATGCACCTATTATTTCTTGTGGTATCAAAACAGCTTCTTCTGTTACATTCGATTGGAATACAGTACCAAATGCAACTTCCTACTCAGTTTCCTATCAAATAGGAAGCAATATTCCTGTGGTTATTGGAAATATTGGTAATGTGAGTACTTATACAGTAAACGGACTGAATTCTGGAGATGCTGTATTAATTACGATTACACCAATTGGCGTTCCTATGGAATGTTTTACTGCTGCTTCTCAATCTTGTTCTCTATCTCCCTGTGTAGTACCAACTATCGCTATAACACAAGGAAATCCAAATGAAACGGTTTGTGTTTTTAACTCATTATCGGCTGTTGTATATACGTTTGGAGGGGGCGCTACAAGTGCTACTGTCAGTTCTGGTGTTCTCCCAAATGGAGTAACAGCTAATATAGTAGGCAATCAACTTAAAATTGAAGGAACACCCACAGCTTCAGGAACCTATAATTATACGATATCCACCTTAGGAGGATGTTTACCTAATGCTTCTATAAATGGATCGATTACTGTTTATGCATCGAACTCCCCAGTATTTAATGCTAT
>CAWURM010000071.1:0-12353 GCA_963924965.1 uncultured Flavobacterium sp. | reverse complement strand
GTTCCTGTAAAAGTCAGTGATATTGGATCAGTTCAAATGGGTGGTGATTTGCGTTTGGGCGTTTTTGATGCTAATGGTGAAGGGGAAGTGGTAGGTGGAATCGTGGTGATGCGCTACGGAGAAAATGCCGATAAAGTCATTCAAGCCGTCAAAGCCAAAATGAAAGAAGTTGAAAAAGGGTTGCCAGAAGGAGTGACTTTCAAGACGTCGTACGACCGAAGTGAATTGATAGAGAAAGCGATCGAGTCTGTTAAAGGGACCTTGCTTGAAGAAATGATAGCGGTTTCGATTATTGTTTTACTATTTCTTTTTCATTGGCGAAGCGCACTTATAATTCTAATACAATTGCCCATATCTGTGGCGATAGGATTTATTTTATTGCAGGCTTTTGGAATTTCATCCAATATTATGTCGCTAACGGGAATTGCGCTGGCAATTGGTGTTGTGGTTGATGACGGAATTGTAATGGTGGAGAATGCCTATCGAAGTATTTCAGAAAGACAGGAAGAACTGGACAACAATCATTAATCAAGAGCGATGAAAAAACTATTTAAAAAAATATTCAAAAAAGAACACGATTCGCTGCCTCCTGAAGAAAGAATGAAGCTGATTGAAGACTCTTCAAAATTAGTGGGGCCAGGTGTTTTTTATTCGACACTTATTGTAATTGCTTCTTTTTTACCGGTTTTTCTATTGACAGGAATGGAAGGAAAATTGTTTAGCCCACTAGCTTGGACTAAGTCGTTTATTTTAATTGTAGATGCTTTTTTAGCTATCACGTTGACTCCCGTTTTAATCAGCTATTTGTTAAAAGGAAAATTGCGTCCCGAGAATAAAAACCCAATTAACAGAAAGTTAGAAAGTTTTTATACTCCCATTTTAACTTTTTGTTTGAAATGGAGAAAATCAGTTTTGGCAGTAAATATAATTGCTTTACTTATTGGTGGATTAATGTTTACACAATTAGGATCTGAATTTATGCCGCCATTAGATGAAGGATCGATTTTGTTTATGCCAGTAACTTTACCTGATGTATCTAATTCAGAGATAAAACGAATATTACAGGTTCAGGATAAACTGATAAAATCGATTCCAGAAGTAACCCATGTTTTGGGAAAAGCAGGAAGAGCAAATACAGCGACGGACAATAGCCCTATAAGTATGATCGAAACGATTATTTTATTGAAACCCCATAACGAATGGAGAGAAGGGAAAACTAAAAGTGATATTATTACGGAAATCAACAATAAACTCCAAATTCCTGGCGTGACTAATGGATTTACGCAACCTATTATCAATCGAATCAATATGCTTTCAACAGGTATTAGAACTGATGTAGGGATAAAAATTTATGGTGCAAACTTAGATACCATCGATGCATTAGCACAAAAAATAAAAAAATCTTTGGAAGGGACAGCAGGAGTCAAAGACTTGTTTGCAGAGCCAATCACAGGAGGAAAATACATTGATATTATTGCTAAACGAGAAGCTATAGGAAGATATGGTCTAAGCGTTGATGATGTAAACACTGTAGTAGAAGCTGCTATTGGAGGTATGACATTAACGACAACTATTGAAGGAAGACAACGCTTTTCTGTAAATGCGCGCTATGCGCAAGAGTATAGAAATAGTCTAGAAGGCTTGAAAAAATTGCAGGTGCAAACTATGGAATTTGGACCAATACCATTAGAAACCGTTGCGGATATTAAAATTAGTGATGGTCCACCCATGATTAATAGTGAGAACGCCATGCTCCGCGGAAGTGTTTTATTTAATGTTAGAGATCGGGATTTAGGGAGCACTGTAAAAGAAGCGCAGGACAAACTGAATGCGATGATGACCAAAATGCCAAAAGGATATTACGTGGAATGGAGCGGGCAATGGGAAAATCAAATTCGGGCTAACAAAACATTAAGTTTGATAATGCCCCTAGTGGTAATTATAATATTTCTGATTTTATTTTTTACTTACGGTTCCATGAAAGAAGCATTCGTCACCATGATTACCGTTCCTTTTGCTTTAATTGGCGGAATTTTCATGGTTTATTTTTATGGGATTAACTTATCTGTTGCTGTTGCTGTCGGGTTTATTGCTTTATTTGGTTTAGCGATTGAAACCGCCATGTTGATTACCATTTATTTAAATGAAGCCATGGTAAAAATGGTGGAAAAGCATGGAAATAGCAGTGAAACAATCACCGAAGATATTTTACGGGATTATATTATATATGGCTCGGCCAAAAGATTGCGGCCTAAATTAATGACGGTTTCTGTGGCTTTGTTTGGATTGATCCCAATTCTATGGTCAACTGGAACTGGAGCGGATGTAATGATTCCAATTACAGTACCACTTATAGGAGGGACAATTACTTCCACTATTTATGTATTATTAGTAACGCCAGTTGTTTTTGAAATGACAAAACTTCGTGAATTAAGAACAAAAGGTAAAATAGAAATCATCAATGCGAAACATTAAAAAGTATATCATTATAAGTTTTCTGATCTTAGGATTTGCAAATGTAAATGGGCAATCACTTTCATTGGATGAAGTTTTGGTAACTATCAAGACTAATAATCCACAGCTAAAAATGTATGATGCTGACATTCAAAGTATGGATGCTGCCGCAAAAGGGGCAAAAAGCTGGATGGCACCACAAATAAATACGGGTTTGTTTATGACGCCTTATAATGTCAAAATGTGGAAAGCAGACGAAATGAACCCAGGGATGGGTTCGTATATGGTAGGCTTTACGCAAATGATCCCCAATGCATCAAGACAAAAAGCCGATTTCAATTACATGAATGCCATGTCATCTGTGGAAGCCGAAAATAAAAACTATACGATTAACCAGTTGAATGCATTGGCTAAATCTAATTATTACCAATGGATTGTCTTGGATAAAAAAATAAAAATTGCCAACGACAACTTGTTACTAATGGAGTATATGATTAAAAGCATGGAGATTCGCTACCAGTACAATATGGATAAATTGTCAACCTACTACAAAGCCAAATCAAAATACAACGAATTGCAAAGTATGGTTGTGATGCTGCAAAATGAGATTGCTCAAAAAAGAATTATGTTGAATACTCTGATGTCAAGAGATAAAAACAAGCTGTTTGAAATTGATTCGAATTATACTTTAAAAGAGTTTGATGTTTTGCAAGCAGATACTACGTCACTTTCAAAAAACCGAAGCGATGTGAAGGCAATTGAGAAAACAATGGAATTGAATCAGTTGAAAATAGCGACTGAAAAATCAAAAATGTTACCCGATTTTGGAGTGAAATACGACCATATGTTTGCCTTTGGCGACAATCCCCAACAATTTAATTTAATGGGAATGGTTACTATTCCCATGCCATGGTCAACAAAAATGAACAAAGCAGCGATCAATAGTATTCATTTAAAAAATGAAAGTCTAGAATGGCAAAGACAAATGATTTTGAATGAAGCCGCGGGGATGATATCTGGAATGCAAACGGAATTGACGAATCTTAAAAAGCAATATGAAATTGCTGACAAGAGTATTATTCCTGCTTTGCGACGCAATTATGATACGGCAGTTTTGGCTTGGCAAAATAACACAGGAGAATTATTTGTGGTATTAGACGCTTGGGAAGCATTGAACATGGCTCAGATAGACAAGTTAGATAAATTGCAAGCTATTTTGAATACTCAAGTCGAAATCGAAAAACAACTGGAAACTAAATAACGATGAATAAATATTTAAAATACAGTCTGCTCGCTATTGTTGTTTCCGTTATCGGACTAATGACCTATTATTTTGTCATGAAATCAGGTAATACTATTTTGTTTTCAAATGATGAGGTAACTTATACCTGTCCCATGCCTCAAGATTCTGTTTTTAGTCATCAACCGGGGACTTGTCATAAATGCGGTATGAAGCTGATAAAAGTCGAAGTAGATAGTCATTCTCAGGAGGAACATCAAGAGTCCGTTTACACTTGTTCTATGCATCCGGAAATTATTCGAAATGAACCAGGGAATTGCCCTATATGTGGAATGAATTTAGTTAAAAAAGTAACTAAAAACCAAGCTGTAGAAAGCCATTCGATCGAGCATTTATTAAAGCCAACAGATGGTTTTGTAGTGGGCGACTTTAAAATAACTAGGGCTAAGGATACGGTTCTTAATAGTTCTATTAATTTGCCTGGAATTGTTGCTTATGACCCTAATTCAGCAGTGAATATCGCAGCTCGAATTAGTGGAAGAATTGAAAAAATGTATGTCCATTATAAATTTCAAAAGGTAGCTAAAGGGCAAAAATTATTCGATTTATACAGTCCAGAATTATTGACGGAACAACAGAATTTTATTTATTTGCTCGCTAATGATTCGGAGAATACGGGCTTACTAAAAGCAGTGAAACAAAAATTAGCGCTTTATGAAATGAGTAGCAATCAGATTAATGCTTTGGCTACAGCCAAAAGAGTAAATCCTGTAATCTCCATTTATAGTCCTGTGGATGGAATTGTGGAAGGAACAGATAGTATGGTTGCAAATACTAGTGGTACGATGCGAAATTCAACGGCTACAACTACGACTTTAAACTTGAAAGAAGGGGATTATATTACTAAAAACACAGTCGTTTTTAAATTAGTAAACACCAATAAAGTTTGGGGCATTTTTAATGTTATCCAAGGGTATAGCAGTCTAATAAAAATCAATCAGTCGATTCAAATCAGTTCGGAATTAGATGCTGATGCGATTGTCAATGCAAAAATAAATTTTATCGAGACACAACTAAATCCAGCTGATAAAACCAATCGCATTCGCGTGAATCTGGGCAATGAAAAACTGCGATTTCCTATTGGTTTAAGATTGCAAGGGAAAGTATCAACGAATGCAGTCGAAGGGATTTGGCTTCAAAAACAGTCAATCGTGAGTCTAGGAAATAAAAAAATAGTTTTTATTAAAAAGGGAAATGGTTTTCAAGCCTCTGAAATAAAAACGGGTATCGAAATAAATGACTTTGTACAAATACTAAAAGGAATTTCAACAGAAGACAGTCTTGCTGATAATGCCCAATATTTGATCGATAGCGGAAGCTTTATAAAAACAAAATAATGATGAAACAGCTCCAAAATATAGCACTTATATTGCTAGCCTGCACAATGATATTGGCTTGTAATACTAAGAACAAAGAAGAACATGAAGCACATCTTAACGGTGAAAGTATCTTTTATACCTGTTCGATGGATCCCCAAATAAAGGAAGATCAACCAGGGAAATGTCCTATTTGTCACATGGATTTGACACCTATGAAAAAGGATAATGGAGCATCTAGCGAAATTTCGTTAAGTGATCAACAAATAAAATTAGGGAATATTAGTACGGCATTGATTGCGGAATCGCAAAATAGCTTAGAGGAAAGGTACACGGGCGTTTTAACGATTAATCAAGAGGAAATCAAAAGTATTTCCGCTCGAGCTATGGGCCGAATCGAAAAATTGTACTTTAAAACAGAAGGCGATTATATTCAAAAAAATCAGGCGGTTTACCAACTATACAGTGAACCTATTGCTATTGCAAAACAAGATTATGTAACGGCTTACAAGCAACTTTCAATGCCTGGGGATTTTGGTAAAAATGCAAAAAACCTGCTAGAAGGAGCTAAACAAAAACTATTGTTTTATGGACTTTCAATTGCTCAAATTGAAGCTATAAAAAAAACCAATGAAGTTTCGCCTTACACTACTTTTTACAGTGAATATAGTGGGACGGTTTCGGAAATTTTGGCTACAGAAGGCAGTTATGTGATGGAAGGAGCTCCTATTGTGAAAATGGCGGATTTGAATAATCTTTGGTTGGAAACACAAGTCAATGTAAATTATGCTAATAGTTTACATTTGGGTCAAACGGCAACAATTTCATTTACGGATTATCCTACGAAGTCCCTAAAAGCAACTATTTCTTTTATAAATCCTGAGATTAATCTTGACTCTCGATTGTTGTTAATTCGATTGGACGTACCTAATCTAGGCATGCTTTTGAAACCAGGCATGCAAGGCACTGCACAATTAAAGCGATCCAATTTAAAAGGGATATTTATTCCTGTGGATGCTGTAATCAGGGATGAAAATGCCACTTTTATTTGGGTCGAAAAAAGCCACGGTGTTTTTGAAAATGTAATGGTTGAAACAGGTGTTGAATCTAATGGAATGATTGAAATAAAATCAGAAATTGATCCCAATAAAAAAGTAGTAATTACAGGTGCTTATGCCATAAATAGTGAATATAAATTCAGAAAAGGAAATGATCCTATGGCCGGAATGAAAATGTAAAAAAGTCAGAATCGACAGGATACTAATAATTTATAAAACACGGAAAGAAACGATCAGGTTAGCTGTGATTATTAATCTGTTACTATTGTTGCTCTAAAAATATTTTTTAAGGTATTCGAGAAAAAGTGCTTTTTAAATTTCAGTTACTCAAAGATAACTTTTTCATGATTTTCAAACCAAGATTTATAAAATTGTTGATGGATTTTTTCCACACTGTTACGTTTCACTTTCATCGTCGGTGTAGTTAATCCGTTAGCAATATTCCAATCTTCTTTCATGATGATTACTTTTTCAATTCTTTCATGTTTTTCAACATTTATATTTATTTGATTAATTGTAGCGGTTAATCCAGTACGTAATGCTTCTTTCGTTTTGGCCTTGCCTAGTTCTGACAAAGTTATTAACGCTATGGGTTGAGGAATTCCAGTTCCTACTATACATATTTGATCAATATCCTCATTAATGGCCATTTGGAGTTCTAAAGGGGCTGGGGAAATGTATTTTCCTTTGTCTGTTTTAAACTGGTCTTTCACCCTACCTGTGATAGTCAAAAAACCGTCATGATCATATTCACCTATATCGCCCGTTTTAAAAAAACCTTCTTCATCAAAAACGGAAGCCGTAAGTTCAGGAGCTTTGAAATAGCCTTTCATTAAGCATTTATTCTTGATGCAAATTTCACCCTCAGAAGATAGTTTGACTTGTACATTGACTATGGGCTTTCCTACTGTTCCCACTCGATTTGCGGTATGTGAATTGAAATGTGAGATAATAGTATCTTCCGTCATACCATATCCTTGTATAATGGTAATACCAATCGTTTCAAACCAATTTACTAAACTTGAGGCTATTGGGGCTGCTCCCGAAATAATAAATTGAGCCTCTCGCAGTCCTAATTTCTGTTGTAGTTTCTTCTTGATAATCCGATTTACTATTGGAATTTTGAGTAACCTATTTAATTTTTTTTGTGGAATTTTCTCCAGTATTTTTTCTTGAAACTTGGTCCATATTCTCGGTACAGCAAAAAAGAAATTGGGTTGAGATTTCTCTAAATCTTTAGCAAAACTGTCTAAAGATTCAGGAAAAGTAACTGTCGCTCCAATTACAAAACTTATGTTTTCCAATACACGTTCAGCAATGTGAGCTATTGGTAAGTAAGAAAATAATTTGGAATTGTCCTCAAAGGGCAATACAGAGTAAGCTCCTTTAACACTTTCCATAAAGTTATTAACGGTGTGCATCACTCCTTTTGGATCTCCGGTTGTGCCCGAAGTATAAATGATGGTATACAAGTCATCTGGTTTTTGAGTATGAACCGTAGAGATTTCTTGCCCATTTAATAGGATATCTTCCCAAAGCGTTTCCTTATAATCTCCATAAAGACCAACACTAATTTTGTGTATATCAGGAATACCTGTTTGCTGAGATTCAAAATCGTCTAGTTTTCCTATTATGATCGCCTTACTTTCGCTATGAACTAAAATTTGATTGATAGAATCAGCATTTAGGGATGGATAAATAGGAATTGAAATATGACCTGACATCATAATAGCCAAATCAGCCATATGCCAATGAGCACAGTTTTTAGAGATTAAAGCAATATGACTTTTTTCAGGTAAATTAAAGTTTTTTATGGCATTAGCAATCTTGCGCGACTCAATGCCTACTTGGGCAAAAGTGTAATTAATGAGTTGGCCATTTACAGTTTGTTTTAAAAAAACAGTATTTGGTATTTTCTTTTCCCAATATTGAAAAGCCTCTAAAGGTGAAATGAAGTTTTGCATAGAGTTGTATTTAATTCGTATCTAGTAAATAATAAAAAATTAATTTCGCTGCTTGCATTCGTAGAATAAACTTTTGAAGTCGCACTTTTCAAAAATAATGTTTTTATTATTAAGTATTTAACAAATCTATTTTAGATCAATAGTATTTCCTATCTTGACAAAGAACATTCCGTTTTTAATACTAAGATATAGTTAAATTCATGGAAGCCCTACTACTTTTCTTAACATAATTCCGTAAATTTATAAGACTTGAAAAATTATTAAAAAAACTACCTTTTACTGATTTCATTTTTTTTAAGACACCAAATTCTTAATCAGTGTATAGTGCTTATTTGCAAATTCGTACTATTTAGGTTGGGAAAAATCATCTGTTACATTGCATCAGAATCGATTGGAATGATTGAAATCAAATCAGAATTAATCCGAAAAAAAAGTAGTGATAACGGGTGCTTATGCTATTAGCAGCGAATATAAATTGCGAAAAGGGAAAGATTCAATGGCTGGATTGAAAATGTAATTTGAATCAGTATTTTGCTGTTATTCAATTATTTATATAATTATAATTCAAAAAAAGCTATTTATTATTTTAAAATACGGAACTTTGATAATGCTGGAGCTAAATGTAATCTTAGTCTAGATATAGTAACATATAACCTAGTTTGCGGTTGACGTGAAATGGCAGTAAAGTGTGATTTGAAAAAAAAGGACATTATGTTGTATCAATAAAATAGATTTATCTAATGGTTTAGATTCAATTATGATATTATTTTTGAATTGGGTAAAAGAAACTATAGTTAGCACGAAAAAACTATATTACAGCTTGAGTATCTCTTACCTATGAACTACATAAAAAGCACTAATAATTTTATGACTAAAAAAGTTTAAATAAATTAGAAATTTATAGATAACCTTTAAAAATTAATCGCATGGAACAAAATCACACACATTCAAAGAAAAATCCTTACCCGAAATTTGTCTTAATAATGGCTGTTTCATTTGTAATTATGTATTTGATAATGTTTTTAAATGTTGCTAAATTTAATCATGTTTTCAACAGTTTAACGAGGGTTTATATGACGACATTAATGGTTGCTTCTATGGCAATTTTGATGTTGTTATTCATGTGGAATATGTATCCTAATCGTAAAATTAATATGGGGATTATAACTTTTGCTGCTGTTAGCTTTTTTGGCACATTGTATCTATTGCGTACTCAAACTCCTATAGGAGATATTCAGTATATGAAAGCCATGATTCCTCATCATTCGTCTGCAATTATGACTAGCAGTAATGTTGAATTTAAAGATGCCGAAGTTCAAAAATTAGCTAAGGACATTATAATTGCCCAAGAAAAAGAAATTAAGCAAATGAATGAAATGATTAATCGATTGGAAAATAAAGAATAATAAAGTGAAGTTGTATATAAAAAACATGGTTTGTGGTCGTTGCGAAATGGCTGTAAAATTGGAGTTAGAAAGAATGAATCTTTCTATCATTTCTATGAAATTAGGAGAGGTAAATTTGTCCGGTGAATTAACTGATGCCGAAATACAAGAACTCAGTAATAACCTAGAAAAACTCGGTTTTGAATTATTGGAGGACAAAAACAGTAAAATAATTGAACAAATTAAAAACTTAATCGTCGAACTAGTGCACTATAAAAAAGAGCAGTTGAAAGTAAATTTATCGACTTATTTGTCTGATAGTTTAAAGCAGGATTACAGTACATTGAGTAAATTATTTTCGGACAAAGAAGGAATTACAATAGAGCATTATTTTATTGCTCAAAAAATCGAAAAGGTAAAAGAATTATTGGTTTATGATGAATTAACATTAAGCGAAATTGCCGTGACACTCAATTACAGTAACGTAGCGCACCTGAGCAACCAATTTAAAAAAGTAACTGGAACTACACCTACACATTTCAAAATCAGGAAAGAAAACACTCGAAAACAAATTGACAGTTTGTAAATCATACAAATTTCTTCCATAATTGTGTAACATGAAAAAGAAGTTTCATTCGGATATTTGTATAATAACGACAAATATTGAAAAAAATGAAACATACCTATTCAATTACTGGAATGTCTTGCGATGGTTGCCGAACCAAAGTAGAAAAAACACTCAATGCGGTTGAAGGAGTTGAAGCGGTGGTTTCTCTTGATCCACAAGAAGCTGTTATTACAATGGAAAAACATATTCCAACACCTGTTTTGCAAGAAGCATTGTCAGGAGTTGGGAAGTACACTATAGAAATGAGCCATCCTAAAATGGCTATGGATCATACGGACAAAGAACCTGAAGTTAAAACGTGTTGTAGTAATGACACGCATCAGCATCATAAAACGGAAGAAAATACGATTCCTAATACACCAGGTAAATATTATTGCCCTATGCATTGCGAAGGCGATAAAGTGTATGAAAAAGCAGGGAAATGTCCAGTCTGCGGCATGTATTTGGAAAAAATAGCTGAATCGAAAGAAATGACCGTAGAAAAATCTTGTTGTGGTAGCAACAAGAAGTCGGGAAACTTAGCAATTCCAACTGCTGCTGTTGCTGCCGGTAAATATTATTGCCCCATGCATTGTGAAGGCGATAAAGTCTATGACAAAGCCGGAGATTGCCCAGTTTGTGGAATGGATTTGGTAAAAGCACCCGATTTAACTGCTGTAAAAACAAAATACACTTGCCCGATGCATCCACAAATTGTACAGGATGGTCCAGGTTCTTGCCCGATTTGTGGAATGGATTTAGTTCCAATAGAACCCACAGATAGCGAGGAAAATAAAACCTACAATGACTTGGTGCGAAAAATGAAAATTGCACTTCTTTTTACCGTACCCATTTTCATAATAGCCATGTCAGATATGATACCAAACAATCCTTTGATGCAAATCATGGATATGAAGAACTGGAATTGGGTGCAGCTAGTATTGTCAATACCAGTTGTTTTTTATGCGACTTGGATGTTTTTTATTCGCGCATGGAAATCGTTGGTGACTTGGAATCTCAATATGTTTACCCTTATCGGAATTGGTTCTGGAGTCGCCTTCTTATTTAGTGTTTTTGCTCTTTTTTTTCCAGATGTTTTTCCAGCGGAATTCAAATCCCAGACGGGAGCTGTTCACTTGTATTTTGAAGCAACCACAGTGATCTTAACATTGGTTTTATTGGGACAGTTACTAGAAGCAAGAGCGCACAGCCAAACAAGTGGTGCTATCAAAGAATTATTGAAATTAGCCCCAACAGAAGCTACTTTAGTAGTAGATGGAAAAGATAAGTTGATATCGATTCATGATATTAAAAAAGGCGATTTACTTCGTGTAAAACCTGGAGATAAAATTCCAGTTGACGGTACAATTACTGATGGAGAAAGTACCATTGACGAGTCGATGATTTCTGGAGAACCTATTCCTGTTGATAAAAAAGTCGACGATGGGGTTGTTGCTGGAACGATAAATGGGAATAAATCATTTGTAATGGTTGCTGAGAAAATTGGTTCAGAAACCTTGCTTTCGCAAATAGTACAAATGGTCAACAGCGCTAGTCGCTCTAGAGCACCTATCCAGAAATTAGCCGATAGAATTTCGAAGTATTTTGTGCCTATTGTTGTCCTTGTTTCTGTTATTACCTTTTTTGTTTGGGCAAAGTTCGGACCAGAACAAAACGCTCTAATCTACGGGTTTATCAACGCCGTTGCCGTTTTGATCATCGCTTGTCCTTGTGCATTGGGTTTAGCAACCCCTATGTCAGTAATGGTAGGAGTAGGTAAAGGAGCACAATCAGGAGTTTTGATAAAAAATGCTGAAGCACTTGAAAATATGAATAAGGTAAATGTTTTAATTACGGACAAAACAGGAACCATCACGGAGGGAAAACCATCTGTCGAAAAAGTTTTTTCTTCTAATAATCAAGAGAATGATTTGCTGCAAAACATCGCCTCACTAAATCAATACAGTGAACACCCTTTGGCGCAAGCCGTAGTCAATTTTGCGAAAGCGAAAGAAGTTTCATTAATCGAAGTAAATGATTTTGAAGCTGTTTCTGGAAAAGGGGTGATAGGAACAGTTGCAAATAAAAAAGTAGCATTAGGGAATAAAAAATTAATGGAGCAAGTAAATGCTTCAGTTTCGGAAGATATAGAAAACAAAATAATTGCCGAACAAAAACTAGGTAAAACGGTTTCGTATATCGCCGTAGACCAAGTAGTTTTGGGCTATGTGACCATTACAGATGCTATAAAAGCGACCAGTGTTGCGGC
>CAWURM010000070.1:0-13869 GCA_963924965.1 uncultured Flavobacterium sp. | reverse complement strand
GATTAACACATGGATATGAAGCAGGTGAATATTCTCCAAATGCATTTGGAAAAGTATTGGGATCTATTTTCAATCCTGCCGATGTTTTGTATAATTTCTTTGGAAACAAACCCAATGAACTCAAAAAATTGAAGGTGATGAAGAAAGACGATACAGTTCGTAATCTTTTAGAATCTAAATTTGACCGAGAAACCATCGCTGTGCTTCTAGGTGTTGACAAAAAAGAAATTGCCGAAATTTTGCAACGCTGTAATTACTCTGAATCCTTTATACAAACTGCAAATGACCTACAAATCATGGACGCCATTAGTGGTTGTTATGAAGAGTATAAAATTTTAAAGAAGAAATAAAATACATTTAAGAAAAATAGTAATCCCTAATTACCTTGTAGTTGGGGATTTTTTTTAATCCAATTCACTATTAAAAATGGCAAATATTCCTTTTCAATCCATCAAGTGGGACCAAATAGAAAAAACGACTCACCTAGGTGAAACCGGAATTTCGTTTTGGCAAACGTTACAATTAGGAGGATTACGAATTAGAAAAGTAAGTTATTCAAAAGGATATATTGCCGATCATTGGTGTCAAAAGGGACATATTGTTCATTGCTTAAAAGGCAGTTTTATAAGCGAACTAGAGTCAGGTGAACAGTTTTCACTAACAGCAGGAGACACTTATGTAGTATCGGATAATTTAAGTTCTCATCGTTCCTTGTCAACAGATGGAGTTGAATTATTAATTATTGATGGTGATTTTTTAAAATAAACCACATTGACCATCATTAAATTATATACATTTACTTAAATCAAATAAATTAATAACTTAAAATATAAATACATATCATGGCAAAAAGTCAAGACGCGAAAAAAACCGCCAAAAAAGAACCATTAAAAACGGCTAAAGAAAAAAAAGAAGAGAAAAGAGAAAAGAAAAATAGTCCAAAAAGAGACTAACTCATATTAAAAAACAAACCCTCGTTTATCACTAAACGAGGGTTTCTTTTTTCTTTATACTCGACTTTATTTCAGGGGGATATTTGCTAAAATTTCCACTAAAAACTTCCAAAACTTTTGAGAAGACGAAATACTAGCACGCTCATCTGGTGAATGTGCACCATGAATAGTAGGTCCAAAAGAAATCATATCCATTCCAGGATAATTTGTTCCTAGAATTCCACATTCTAATCCGGCATGACAAGCAACAACACTTGGTTTTGAACCGTTTTGTTTTTCATAGATAGGAACTAAAACATCAAGTATTTCAGATTCCGCATTAGGAGTCCATCCTGGATACGAACCAGAAAACTCTACTTCACATCCCATCAATTCAAAAGCAGAGCGCAAACTGTTAGCCAAATCAAATTTAGCCGTTTCTACAGAAGAACGTGTCAAACATTGCACACTTAGATTTCCGGCTCCTAATACTACTTTTGCAATATTATTAGACGTTTCCACAAGATCAGCAAAATCAGCACTCATACTATAAACTCCATTATGAGCGGCATACATAGCTCTAACAAAATAGAACTGCGCAATGGATGGCATTACTTTAGCAGGAGCTTCTTTTAATTTTTCGAAAATAACTTCTAGATTAGGCTCTGTCGTTTTTAATTCTGTTTTGATATCATTTACAATTTGTTGCATATCAAAAACAAATGCTTCATCATAGACTTCAGCAATAATAACTTTAGCAACACTTTCTCTAGGGATGGCATTGCGCAAACTTCCTCCTTGAATTTCAGAAATTTGTAATCCAAAATTATCAAACCCATCAAATAATAAACGGTTCATGATTTTATTTGCATTCCCTAAACCCTTGTGAATATCCATTCCTGAATGCCCGCCTTTTAATCCTTTAACTGTAATTTTATATCCTACTGAAGCCTCTGGAGTTTCCTCCTCGTCATACTCAGCAGTGGCAGTGACATCAATTCCTCCAGCGCAACCAATATCTATTTCATCATCTTCTTCAGTATCTAAGTTCAATAGAATTTGTCCCTGAAGAATTCCTCCTTTAAGATTTAGTGCACCCGTCATTCCGGTTTCTTCATCTATGGTGAACAAAGCTTCAATGGCTGGATGAGCAATATCAGTACTTTCAAGAACAGCCATAATCGCTGCAACCCCAAGTCCATTATCTGCTCCAAGAGTAGTTCCTCTTGCTCGTACCCAATCTTCATCCACATACATGTCAATTCCTTGAGTATCAAAATCGAAAATTGTATCTCCATTTTTTTGATGTACCATATCCAAATGACCTTGCATCACTATAGCTTTGCGATTTTCCATTCCTGGCGTCGCTGGCTTACGGATAATCACATTACGGATTTCATCTTCAAAAGTTTCCAATCCAAGATTTTTTCCAAAGTCTTTCATAAACTCAATTACACGCACTTCTTTTTTTGAAGGACGCGGAACAGCATTTAAATCGGCAAACTTATTCCAAAGTGCTTTGGGCTCTAAATTTCTTATTTCTTGACTCATTTATTTGTGTTTGAAGTTTAACATTTTTAAAGTCCAAAGTTACAAAGTTTATATTCTTTATCCGTACTAATTAATATTGTAATTATATTTACATTTAATAAATGAAGCCTGTGAAACCAAAATACATTTTACCTTTTTTTTTAATTGTTCAAATTGTGTTTTTACAAATTATAGTTTTTTATCCTGAATGGATGGAAGAAAACTATAGTAACAGACTCTACCCTAGCATCTCCAACATTTCAAGAACTTTTTTAGGTCCCGTCCCTTTTTCTATTGGGGATTGCTTCTACTTCCTACTTATTTTCTTTGTTATAAAGTGGTTTTGGAAGATAAGAAAATCGTGGAAACTACATTGGAAAAATAACATCTTAACAGTGCTAAGTTTCTTTTCTGTTTTCTATTTTTTATTTCATACCCTTTGGGCATTTAATTACTATCGACAACCTCTTTTTGAAAAAATGGAAATTCAAAGGGACTATACGGATGCAGATTTACTAAACTTCACGAAAGCATTAATCCTAAAAACCAACAGCATACATAGTAAGTTAACACCCAATGACAGTTTGAGTGTGAAATTTCCCTATTCACAAAATCAGGTATTTCATAAAAACTTAAACGGATATAAAAATCTAGCCAAAGAATATAATTATTTTTCTTTCAACCATTTAAGTTCAAAGAAATCACTAATCAGTTTGCCTTTATCTTACATGGGTTTTAGTGGGTATTTAAATCCGTTTACCAATGAAGCACAAGTTAACGATTTAATCCCCATGTATAATTTTCCAACCACCGCTTGTCATGAGATGGCACACCAAATGGGTTATGGAAGTGAAAGTGAATGTAATTTTATTGGGTTTATGGCTTCCATAAAAAATGACGATTTGTATTTTCAATACTCAGGCTACAGCTTTGCCTTACGATATTGTTTAGGCAATTGGAAGACAAGAAATAATATCGTTTTTGATCAATTATTAAAAACGGTTCACGCAGGGATTTTAAAAAATTACCAAGAAAGCGATGATTTTCGAACACAGTATCAAACACCTATTGAAGTTGGCTTTCATGCATTCTATGATAATTTTCTACGATTAAACCAACAAAAAGACGGGATGGAAAGCTACAGCAAATTTGTAAACTTATTGGTGAATTATTACAACGGAAAAGTGTTATAATTTGTCAAACCACATAGGCGCTTTTGGCCACTATTTTTAACCTAATCAATTGCCCAATTGCAACTATTGGAATTAGAAACAACCAATAGTAATATTGATACCGTGAAGATAGATAAATAGATATAAAACCAATTAAAAGGCATTCCATCAGGAGTAATTTCTTGCAATCAGAAACTGAAACTTTCGGTTTTAGTCCTATCGTCTCCATGCATATATTTACTATCAGTACAGCTGGCCAAACAAAAATACCATACGTAAAAAAGCTAAAAACAGATCCAAAAACCCCAATTAAAAAAACACTTGATAAATCTTCATTTTTAAACCCTAACGCCCAATCGTATAATTCAGATACAAAGCCCAAAGTTATTGTGCCTATTAATAGACTCAAGAAAATTATGTAGTTACTAACTAAAATAACAGAACGCTTCATGACTTTATTTTATATTTCATCACTAGTAAAGGCCGTAAAGCTTTTCTTTTTATAAGGTCTAATGATTAATCGTCCTTCACGATCAAATCGAATATAATTGTACACCCAGTTCAAGAAGACCACTGCTTTATTCTTGAATCCAATAAGAGAAAATAGATGTACAAACATCCATACGAACCATGCAAATACGCCGCTAAAATGATAATTAGGTAAATCTACTACCGCTTTATTTCTACCGATGGTAGCCATAGCCCCTTTGTCCTGGTATTCGAAAGGCTGCATTTCTTTATTTTGAATTAGTTTTATGATATTCTCTCCTAATAATTTCCCTTGCTGTAATGCTGGTTGTGCCATCATAGGATGCCCTTCTGGATAATCTTCGCTGACCATTGATGCAATATCACCTACAGCAAATATATCATTATAGCCCTTTACTTGATTGAATTCATTCACTTTGATACGTTCTACGCGTTCTACAAGAGATTGAGCATCTAAACCCGCTACAAGAGCTCCTTGTACGCCTGCTGTCCAAATTACGGTCGCAGTTTCGAAGGTTAAATCGGAATTTGTTGTAATGGTACGTCCATCATAATTAGTGACCCTTACATTTTTCCATATTTTAACGCCAAGACTTTCTAAAAACTTCTCGGCTGCCATTGATGATTTTTCACTCATGGTATTTAAGATTCGGTCTCCGCTTTGAATGAGGTTGATTTCCATTTTAGCAATATCGAGATCTGGATAATCTTTTTGCAGAATGGCTTTTTTCATTTCGGCAAGAGCGCCAGCTAACTCGACCCCTGTTGGTCCACCACCTACGAGCACAAAATTGATTAAGCTATTTTTTTCGGCTACATCTGTAGTTAGAACCGCTTGTTCAAAATTCTCTAAGATAAGAGAGCGAATATTCAAAGATTGCGGTATGGTTTTCATAGCCATACTATTCCTTTTTATCTCCTTATTACCAAAATAATTTGTTTTGGATCCCGTAGCGATTACTAAATAATCAAAACTCAAATCTCCAATTTCGGCAATTATCTTTTTATTTTTGGTGTCAATTTCTTGTACTGATGTCAATCTAAAATAGAATTCATCATATTCCTGAATCACTTTGCGAATAGGGTAGGCAATAGATCCTGCTTCTAGTCCACCGGTTGCAACTTGATACAATAAAGGCTGAAAAGTATGATAGTTGTGTTTGTCTAATAAAACTACCTGTACTTTTTTATTTTTTAATTGCTTGGCTAACGCAATTCCTGCAAAACCACCTCCTATTATAACTATTCTAGGCAAAGTTGAATTTGGAATATTCATAATTGTTTCTGTTTTACATTATACAAACTCAAATATACAAAGTTTAGCCGGTGTTGTTCTAATGAACTAGAATTGAAAATAAAATAATGATACACAGAAGTTGTCAATAGCCCCGATAGCAATGAAAATCCCACGCTTTTTCGCGTGGATTGTAATGAATAGCGGGACGACACGTTATTAAATTTCAAAATAGTGTGCTTCAAAATAAAAATGCTGAACTTTGTAACAAAATCTATAGGTAGGGTACTAATCAATCATGAGTGAAAATCTAGAACAGTCTTTTGTAAAGCAATTAAAGGACAATCAGAATATAATCCACAAAATTTGTAGACTATATACTGATTGTGAAGATTCGCACAAAGATTTGTTTCAAGAAATAACGATCCAATTGTGGAAAGCATTTCCTAAATTTAGAGGAGAAAGTAAATTTTCTACTTGGGCGTATCGTGTCGCCTTAAATACTGCCATCACCTTATACCGAAAAAACAAACGATCGATTGCGACAGTTGAATATGAAGGACGACAACATTTCATTAAGGAAGTCGATTACAACTACGAGGAAGAAGAACAAATTAAACTGATGTATAAAGCTGTCTATCAGCTTAGTGATATTGAAAAAGCATTAGTTTTCATGTACTTGGAAGATAAAGATTATCGAGAAATTGCAGAGACCTTAGGAATTAGTGAAGTGAATGCGAGGGTAAAAATGAACAGAATAAAAGGGAAACTAAAAAAAATATTAAATCCTTAAGAAATATGAAAGAGCTGGATTTATTAAAAAAAGACTGGAAAAAGAACGAAAATTCTTTTACACAGATTAGCGAAATTGAGATTTATAAAATGATTCATAAAAAGTCATCATCGATTGTGAAGTGGATCTTGATTATCAGTATTCTGGAGGTATTGCTATGGACATCTATTAGTGTCCTTTTCAATACGGATGATTATTTTAAAAAACTGAATCATATTGAATTGATCCCATTTATGAAAGCCATTACTTTTTTAAACTACGGTGTGATTTTAGTATTTATTTATTTGTTTTATAAAAACTACATCCAAATTTCGACTACGGAATCAACAAAGCAATTAATGAAAACGATTTTAAGAACTCGAAAAACAGTTCAATGTTATGTTTGGTATAACCTTGGGATGGCATTATTGAGTTTAATTATCGGTTATGTAATTGCTTTAATGTACAATCCTGAAACCAGTAGTTTATGGAATGAGATTACTAATAATGGAAAAGTAATGGCAATAACAATTGGAGTTTTAGTACTTACCACCATAGCCTTTATTGGCGTTTTCTGGTTATTTTATCGATTATTATACGGCATCTTACTAAGAAGGTTGTATGCCAATTATAAAGAATTAAAGAAAATAGATTTATAAAAAAAAGAGTTCGCTACGGCGAACTCTTTTTTTATGTTTATTTAATACTCCCATTTACGGAGTTTATTCAATTTTTCTTGCTCTTCGATTTCCTCGCAAGGAATCACTTTAAGAAATGATGAGTGTTGTTCAATAGCATATTCTACTTTTTCAACTATTTCCTCAATGGTATCGTTATCATAATCAATATCTAAAGGTTCTTTAATAATGAACGATTGAAGAATTCCCTTCTTTTTCATGCGTAATCCTTTTTTATCGAAGGAGCGCCTAAAACCATCAATCACGATAGGTACTACAATGGGTCTATGATCTTTGATGATGTGAGCAGTTCCTTTGCGAACAGGTTTAAAAGATTTAGTAGTTCCTTGCGGAAAAGTAATTACCCAACCATCTTTTAGCGCAATCTTAATATTCTCTGTATCGTTTGGATTTACATCTTTCTTCTCTTTAACATCTACTCCTTTTGCCCGCCAAGTTCGCTCCACCGATATGGCTCCTGCATACGCCATGATACGAGGTAATAAACCTGCTCGCATCGTTTCTTTGGCCGCCACATAATAAATATTTAATTTGGGATTCCATAAATACAATACATTTTTTATATTGTCTTCCCTTCCTTTCAAACTAGCATTAAAAACATGGAACATCGCGACCACATCAGCAAAATAGGTTTGATGATTGGAAATAAAAAGCACATTTGTATCTGGTAAATTTCTAATAATCTCTGATCCTTCAATTTGCAATTCATTAAAACCTCTATATCGTCTGTGAGTTGCTGCACCAAAAAATCGAATCAACCATTTTTTTAAAAATAGTATATGACCAAAAGGATTTCTTTTTAATAACCCCATAAAAATGTGTGTTTATATTTAGTTTTTGGACGACAAACTTACAAAAAAAATATTTGAATTAATTTTAGTCCTCTCTATCAATAGTCTCAAATAAATTTCGGTTTAGATTTCAGGACAAGGATCGGATTTCCGAATTTAAGGTTTCTTTCAAGACATCTTTTAATTCACTGAGCATCATTGCGGTAGCTCCCCACACTACTTGCCCCTCTATTTCAAAAGCGGGCACATTAATATCATTAGCATAAGAAGTAGACAGTTTTGCACTAATGATGATATCATCATTTAGAAAAACGGATAAGGGCAGCTCTATTACCCGAGCCACCTCATTCTTATCAGGTATGAAGCATAACTCCTCTGTACAAATTGCAAAATAAGGATATACCATAAAATTGCTTGGTGGAATATACATGGGTGTGAAAGGCTTAATAATCTTCATTTTATCTGGAGGAATCCCCACTTCCTCATGAGTTTCCCGCAAAGCAGTTCTAGTAAAATCAATATCAGTCGTCTCAAATTTACCCCCAGGAAAAGCGATTTGTCCAGAATGGACGCCCTCGTACGAATTACGAACAATCAGTACTAAATGTGTCAGTCCGTTTTTAGGATATAACAACATCATTACCGCAGCTTTTTTAGCATTTTTGTTTTCTACTTTAACTTTTAAATTTTCTATTCTCTCCATGGGTGCCATTTTCAAATGAGCAGCCATAGCAGGAAGCTCGGCTTCTGCTAAATAAGGAACATATTGTAAAAATGATTGAAAATCCATTATCAAAGTCTATTTTTGCATTCAAATTATTATATAAATATAGTCTAGAAAATAAGATTTCGCAAATATTCTAAAATCAAATTCAGATAAATAAAATGTACAGCAAAGAAGAAACTCAAAAATTAAAAAGAGAATTCTGGGTCACATTCGCAGAGAAATATCCCAGAAAATGGGTTTTGTACGACACAAAAATAAAAGACTTCTCTTTTAAGTTTTATGTTGACAATAAAAAAGCACAAGTGTTAATAGATATTGAACATCGCAATGATGACAAACGTACTGCTTATTTTGAAAAAATAGAAGCCTTAAAAAATATTCTAGAAGAGGAATTCATAAAAGATTTAGTTTTTGAGAAAGAATATGTTTTAGAAAGCGGGAAAACCATCAGCCGTATTTGGGTTGAAAAACTGGGTGTGGGTGTAAGCAATAAAAACAATTGGGATATTATTTTTGATTTCTATAACGAGAAAATGAATGCGTTGGAACTATTCTATTTAGAATATGATGAATTTATAAAAGATGTGGAATAAGTGTGAAAAGTTAAAAACAAAAAATCACAAGCATAAAAAAAGTCGCAAGGAGCGACTTTTTTTATGCTTGTAGATTACATATTGAAAATATTATAGACAATGATCCTATTGTCATAATTGATGTACAATTGTTTTCTATTGTCTTGTTTTTTCCTGGTAATGATTGACAGCGTACAATCTTCTCCGTTGTTATCTTTACAGGTAAAAGAATAAACGATATCTGTATCATTTTCAGCAATTGGTTGATATTCTACAATCTCGAATAACTGGATTACTTCAGAATAAATTACAAATCGGCTTTTATTAGTATCTAGTGAAACTAGAATATTAACTAAACTCAAATCCGACCATTTTCCCCATTTTCCTTTCTCGTTTTTTGTCAAAACGCTAAAACCTGAAGTTTTAAATTTATAGCTTTGACTATATGATATTTGCAAACCAAAGGCTAAAAAAATTATCGTGATATATACTTTAATTCTAGTCATATTTTTATATTAAAAATCAAACTTCATTACTTCTTTTCTCGCTTCGTCAAAATCAGTAATCATGTCGTTCACTACATCTTTGGCTGATTTTATTTCGTTGATAATACCTGCTATTTGACCAATTTCTAGCTCTCCTTCAATTAAGTCTCCTTCAAACATACCTCGTTTTGCTCGTGCTCTACCAAGTAAAGTAATTAATTCTTCTTTGGTGGGACATTTTTCATACAATCGTTGTACATCATCGTAGAATTTATTTTTTACCAATCGTACGGGAGCTAATTCTTTTAAGGTCAATTGGGTTCCACCTTCTTGCACTTCCAAAATTGTATTTTTAAAATTATTATGTGCAGAGGATTCAACAGTTGCAGCAAATCTGCTCCCTACTTGTACCCCATCTGCCCCAAGAGTCATCACGGCAAGCATTCCACGACCAGTAGCAATCCCACCGGCGGCGATAATTGGGATGTTTATTTTTTCTTTTACCAAAGGAATTAGAGTTAAAGTAGTTGTTTCGTCTCTTCCATTATGTCCTCCTGCTTCAAAACCTTCTACTACAACAGCATCAACACCAGCATCTTGTGCCTTTAAAGCAAATGCTACACTACTTACAACGTGAACTACTGTAATTCCTTTCTCTTTTAAAAATGAGGTCCATGTTTTCGGATTTCCAGCTGAAGTAAAGACAATTTTCACTCCTTCCTCCACTATTATCTTCATAATTTCCTCAATGTTGGGATATAGCATTGGTACATTCACCCCAAACGGTTTTGAAGTTTCTTTTTTGCATTTCTGAATGTGTTCTCGTAAAACTTCTGGATACATAGAACCAGCGCCAATAAGTCCTAATCCTCCTGCGTTGCTTACTGCACTTACTAATTTATGACCACTAACCCAGATCATCCCACCTTGAATTATAGGATATTTAATATTGAAAAGTCGTGTTATTTTATTCATTTATTAGATTAAATATTACTGCTTTATTATTTTACCAGTTCTAGAAAAACTATTTGATTCAATTGTATAAATATAGATTCCGCTACTTAAAGATTGTAAAGAAATAGAATTCGTTTGTTCATTTAAGTTCTTTTCCAAAATTTTTTGTCCCGTAAAAGTATAAATGATCACCTTTCCTGTATTGAAGCTCTCTGGAAATGATACTGTAAAAAAATCATGAGTAGGATTAGGATACAATGTAAAACCTTTATTATTAAATTCATTTAATGATAATGTTCCATTATTTAATGCTAAACTAAAATCAGGTATCCCAAAGCCATATTGATTGTTAGGTGCAGTAAATCTATCGGCAGATTCAATAATTAGCTGTCTAATTTGTTTATTGGTTTTATTAGGATACGCTTGCCACAAACTTGCAACCATACCTGCCATGATGGGGCTAGCAAACGAGGTGCCATTTGCAGTGGCAATCGTACCAAATTCATTGGACAAAACTGCTGCAACACCTTGCGCCATTACATCTGGCTTTATTCGCCCGTCAGAAGTGGGACCAATAGAACTAAAAGAAGCTTTTAATTTAGTTGCATTTACAGCTCCTACGGCAATTACCGAGACCGCATCAGCAGGTACCGCAATATATGGTTTACTAGTTCCTCCTTCATTTCCCGCTGCCGCAACAATTATCATACCTCTACTAAAAGCGATTTCGGCTCCTCGTGAGATAAAAGCAGTTGAGCCATTCATTTCGCTATAAGTATGATTATAGGAAGGGTTATCAAATTCAAAATACCCTAAGGAAGTGTTTACAACATCTACTCCTAAACTATCCGCTCTTTCGGCAGCTTCTACCCAAAGCGATTCTTCAACTGGATTTTCGGTAGCTGCATCTTCGGTAATAAATAAATAATAAGCAGCGTCTGGTGCTGTTCCTACTAATGCATTATCCTTATATCCACCCATGGTGGAAAGAACTAAGGTACCATGCGAATTTCCCGTATAAAAATTACCATTACGGGAAACGAAATCATAACCACCTAATATCTGGTTATTATCGCGTAATCTTTGAAAAGGCTGTGCCGTATTTACTCCTGGAAAACCAGCATCCATAATGGCTATCACTTTTCCGGTACCAGTATAATTTTGCTGATGTAAAACCTGCCCGTTCAGCATTTGTATTTGATTTGCCGAAGAACCATAAGCAAAATTAATTTTAGTATTCTTCGTGCTAGTTAGCTCTTTAAATTTACTTTCCTTGACGACCTTACCAGTTTGATTTAACTTCTTGTTAGCAAAGTCTATTTTTTCAACAAAACTGAAGCCTTTTAAAGAATTTATAACTGCTTGAGTTCCTCGAATGTGTAGTGCATTTAACCACTTCGATTTAGCCATTACAGTGAGACCAGCCACTCCCTTTATCTGATTTACGTATGCTTGATTTAAGGGAACATCTTTAAAATCTACGGGGATATTTTGGGTTATCCTTCTATCTAAAGATCTTTGAGAAAGCATTAGTGAAGGAGCATCATAATAGGTTTGCTCATTCCCCTTCGCGTTAAAGTAAACCCAGGCATCTTCCTGCGAAAAAGCTGATGTTGTCAAAAATAAAAAGAAAAATAAACAAAGCTTTTTCATAAGTAAATATTAAATCAAAAAACATCAAATCTAAAACATATTTCTACAGCTATATTACCATATACCGAAATAATACAGCAATCTAAGAAATTACTCCCGAACCAACTAATTCATCATCAATATACCAAGCGACAAACTGTCCTTCTGTTATTGCTGATTGCGGTTCTTCAAATGAAACGTACATTCCATTTTCATATTGGTGCAATACCGCTTTTTGCAATGGCTGCCTGTATCGGATTCTTGCCATTACTTCCATCGATTCGCCATTGGCTAAAGCCATATCATTACGGATCCAGTGTACTTCTTCTTTTTCTACTAAAAGCCCTTTTCTAAATAATCCGGGATGTTGACTACCTAAACCTGTATAAATTGTATTGGTTTCCACATTGGTACCAATTATAAACAGAGGTTCTTTAGTTCCACCCACATTTAATCCTTTTCGCTGTCCAATCGTAAAATAATGAGCCCCTTGATGTTTTCCAACTACTTTACCCATACTTGGATTATAATCAATTTTCTGAGCATCGCCCTTTAACTTCTCCTTTATCGATAAGTCAGGTGATTGATCTGTATTATAAACAATATCATCTTTATCGATTTGAACAATAACTCCTTCTTTTGGCTGTAATTTTTGTTGTAAAAATTCTGGTAACCGTACTTTTCCAATGAAACATAAACCTTGAGAATCCTTCTTTTCGGCAGTTACTAATTCCATTTCGGCGGCAATCTCTCGCACTTCAGGCTTAGTTAATTCGCCAATAGGAAACAACGACTTAGCTAATTGCTCTTGTGATAATTGACAAAGAAAATAAGACTGATCTTTATTATTATCAGCGCCAGCTAGCAATTGATAAACCGTTTTTCCATCAACTTCTTTTTCTCCTTTTTTACAATAATGTCCTGTAGCTACATAATCAGCTCCAAGACTTAAAGCAATTTTCATAAAAACATCGAATTTTATCTCCCTATTACAAAGCACATCAGGATTTGGAGTACGCCCTTTTTCATATTCACGGAACATATAGTCCACAATTTTTTCCTGATATTCTTCACTTAAATCTACTGTTTGAAAAGGAATTCCTAATTTTTCAGCAACTAATAAGGCATCATTACTATCTTCGAGCCATGGACATTCATTGGATATAGTAACAGAGTCATCGTGCCAATTTTTCATAAAAAGACCAATAACCTCATATCCTTGTTTTTGCAACAAATACGCTGCAACACTTGAATCCACACCACCAGAAAGTCCTACTACAACACGTTTCATTTTAAAATCTTTATTTATTGTATACGCTCGCAAAGTTACAAAGTTTTATCCCTGTTTCCTTTGCGCGCTACTGTTATTTACGCTTTGGCTTGGAGCTAGCTTGAAGGAAACTCATATTAACTTCTTTAACTAGTTTGCCTTTTTCAAAAAATTGCCAAATACCCGCTTTTTTTCCATTTATAAATTGGCCCTTTGAGACTACCGATCCATCGGGATCTTTAAAAATAGTCAATCCATTATATTCATTATTTTTATAAATAGATTCTTCGAGAACAATTCCGTTTTCTGAATATTTTTTATAACTACCTTCTTTTCCATTGGCAACATAAAAAGCTTCTTCTGCGATTTTACCACTAAGATAATATACAGTCCTTACACCTTCTAGTTTCCCGTTTTTATAGTTTTCAATTGTCATTACTTTATCTGACGCTTGATGATAGTACTTCCATTGCCCATCATATAATTTATTAACGACATTACCTTCACTTACTTTGTTGTTTTTTTGGTCATAAAAAATGGTATACGCTCCATTGTTAACTGCACTGAATTCACTTGTTGCTATAACAGATCCAATTTTAGTATCATCATAA
>CAWURM010000069.1:0-5982 GCA_963924965.1 uncultured Flavobacterium sp. | reverse complement strand
GGAATTTTCAATAAAGAAGTCGCTGATAAATTTAAAAACAATATTCTTTCTAAAGGCGGAACCGAACATCCGATGATATTATACAACCGTTTTAGAGGACACGAACCAAGTCCAGATGCTTTATTGAAAAGAGCAGGATTGATATAGATTTCAGATGTAAACCGAAGTAGCAATGCTTCGGTTTTTTTTTATTTCAAAAGAAATATTGCTTCAAATATGAGGGTAGTTTCTAAAAGAAAACTACCATCAGCCACCAAAAAATGGGAATACTCTCTACCCAAAAAGAAGTATAATATTTAGACCGTTTTTCATTGGCGAAAGCTAAAAATAAAGAAAGAGATAGAACGAGAATTCCATTTACAATCAATTGCTCTTTGATGAAATTATTTTTTAAAAGTTCTAAAAAATAAAAAGGAAGTAACAGCAGTAAACCAACTATCTTAGTTCGTCTTACTCCTATTTGTTGTGGCACCGTTTTTAAATGCGGATCATCATTGGCCAAATCCAATATCTCAAAAATGAGAATTAATACAAAAACCAATATAAATCGTTGGACACATTTTAAATAAAAGTCAAGACCAAGAGCAATATGTGCATTTACTAGCGGTAAAACCAAAGTCACACCGACCCAACACAAAGCGACAATATAAATTTTCACTCCCGCCCAGTTTCTCGCATTCTTTCTATTAGGAAAGAATGGTAATGTGTAGAGCAATGTCAAAGCAAGTACTCCTACTGAAACCATTTGTGTTATTCGTTGCAGTTGAAAGAAAAAATAGCCCACCGCCAGAAGCGAAAAAAAACTGAGAATAGCAATCAGCTTTAACTCCTTTCGCATTTCTCTTTTTTTGGCTCGAGCCAAAGCATCATACTTCACAAAATTATATCCCACAATAGTTCCAAAAAAAGCAAAACAAGCTATTGATTCGTCCTTAGAAATGTTGAACATAAAATGAGTCATACGCACCAATGCATATACTGAAAAAGCAACGTGTACACTGCTTCTGACATAAAAATTCAATAGTTGTTTATAGCTAATCATTAAACAAAATTAATCAATTGTGAACAAATACATCATTTAGTTGAAAAATTGATAAAAAATCAATGTTAAAACACGAATTAGATTGTTTATAATACTTATTTTTGCACCACTAAAAAAACACAACATTACATACATACATGAAAACAGACTCATTTGCTTTAAGACACTTAGGCCCAAGGGAAAACGATTTGCCAAAAATGTTGGAAACCATAGGTGTTGAAACTTTAGATCAGTTAATATACGAAACTATTCCTTCGGATATTCGCTTGAAACAACCTTTGGAATTGGAGCACATTATGACTGAATACGAATATGCAAATCACATTCGGTTATTAGGTCGTACGAACAAAGTATACAAATCCTATATTGGTTTAGGGTACCACCCAACGATAGTTCCTCCAGCAATTCAAAGAAATATCTTTGAAAACCCAGGATGGTATACTGCTTACACCCCTTACCAAGCCGAAATTGCACAGGGTCGTTTAGAGGCTATCTTGAATTTTCAAACTATGGTTATTGAATTAACTGGAATGGAAATCGCCAATGCTTCTTTACTTGATGAAAGTACTGCAGCAGCAGAAGCGATGGCTTTGTTATTTGATGTTCGATCAAGAGATCAAAAGAAAAATAATGTTTGTAAATTTTTCGTTTCCGAAGAAATTTTACCACAAACTTTATCTGTTTTACAAACACGATCTACTCCAATTGGTGTAGAATTAGTAATAGGAAATCACCAAGATTTTGATTTTTCACATGATTTCTTTGGGGCAATATTACAATATCCTGGAAAATACGGTCAAGTATATGATTATGCTGATTTTATTAAAAAGGCCAATGAAAACCAAATAAAAGTAGCTGTTGCTGCTGATATTTTATCACTTGTAAAATTAACTCCTCCAGGAGAGATGGGAGCAGATGTAGTAGTAGGTACCACACAACGTTTTGGAATCCCAATGGGTTATGGTGGACCACATGCCGCTTTCTTTGCTACTAAGGATGAGTATAAACGTTCTATGCCTGGTAGAATTATCGGAGTATCTCAAGATGCTGAAGGAAACCGTGCCCTAAGAATGGCTTTACAAACACGTGAACAACACATTAAACGTGAAAAAGCAACTTCAAATATTTGTACTGCACAAGTATTATTGTCAGTTATGGCAGGAATGTTTGCTGTATATCATGGTCCAAAAGGGTTGCAATATATCGCTGATAAAGTACACGGTATGGCTTCTACTTTGGCAAATGCGCTGAACAAATTAGGCGTTTACCAAACCAACACCGCTTTTTTTGACACAATAGTTGTAAAAGCTGATGCACAAAAAGTAAAAGCAATTGCAGAAAGAAACGAAGTGAATTTCTTCTACATTGACAACGAAACGATTTCTATTTCGATAAATGAAACCATTTTATTCACTGATATCAATGAGGTAATTGCCATTTTTGCGGAAGCATTAGGGAAAGAAGCTTTTGAGGTTTCGGACTATGTTTTAGAAAATAATTATCCGATGCTTTTAAATAGAAAATCGGAATTTTTAACGCACGAAGTATTCAACAAATACCATTCGGAAACGAGTTTGATGCGTTACATCAAAAAATTAGAACGTAAAGATTTATCATTGACTCATTCAATGATTGCTTTGGGTTCATGCACTATGAAATTAAATGCAGCGGCTGAAATGCTTCCATTAAGTATGCCTTATTGGAACACCATTCACCCATTTGCACCACTTGATCAAGTGGAAGGATACACAAAAATGCTTAAAAAACTAGAGCATCAATTGAATGTAATTACTGGATTCGCTGGTACTACATTACAACCTAACTCTGGAGCTCAAGGGGAATATGCTGGTTTAATGACCATTCGCGCCTATCACCATTCAAGAGGAGATGAAAAAAGAACAATTTGTTTGATTCCTGCATCGGCTCACGGTACAAATCCTGCCTCGGCAGCAATGGCTGGAATGAAAATTATCGTTACCAAGACTATGGAAAACGGTAATATTGATGTAGAAGATGTACGCGAAAAAGCGCTTCAATACAAAGATGAATTGTCTTGTTTAATGGTAACCTATCCATCAACTCATGGAGTTTTTGAAAGCGCTATTAGAGAAATTACTCAAATTATTCATGACAATGGTGGATTAGTGTATATGGATGGTGCTAATATGAATGCACAAGTAGGATTAACAAATCCAGCTACTATTGGGGCTGATGTTTGTCACTTGAACTTACATAAAACATTTGCTATACCACATGGAGGTGGAGGACCTGGCGTAGGACCAATTTGCGTAAACGAAAAATTAGTTCCTTTTTTACCAAGCAACCCATTAGTACAAGTAGGTGGCGAAAAAGCAATTACTGCTATTTCAGGCGCGCCTTACGGTTCCGCTTTAGTATGTTTGATTTCATACGGATATATTTGCATGCTAGGTGCGGAAGGAATTACGGATGCAACTAAATATGCCATCCTAAATGCAAACTACATGAAAGCTCGCCTAGAAGATCATTATCCTATTTTATATTCAGGAGAAAAAGGTAGAGCAGCACACGAAATGATATTGGACTGTAGAGGATTTAAAGTAAAAGGAATTGAAGTTTCTGATATTGCTAAACGTCTAATGGATTATGGTTTCCATGCTCCAACAGTTTCTTTCCCAGTTGCAGGTACATTAATGATTGAACCAACAGAGTCTGAAGATGTAGCAGAATTGGATCGTTTTTGTGATGCGATGATTGCCATTCGTAAAGAAATAGAAGAAGCAACTGCTGATGAGCCGAACAACGTATTAAAAAACGCTCCTCATACATTAGCAATGTTAACGGCTAATTCTTGGACATTGCCTTATACCAGAGAAAAAGCAGCATTCCCATTAGAATATGTATCAGAAAATAAATTTTGGCCAAGTGTTCGTCGTGTTGACGAAACTTATGGAGATAGAAATTTAGTTTGTAGCTGCGCTCCAATTGAAGCGTATATATAAACTTGTTTTTTTACCACCCATTATAAAAATGCCCCGAAATTAATCGGGGCATTTTTGTTTGTATTCAAATAAAAGAAAAGCGATTACAAAATCAGAAAGCAATTCCATTAAAAATCAATTTATTCCTATTTCAATAATTACGTTTTTAAAACTACAACGTTTTCGAAGATTCATTGAAAAATATTCATTATTTTAGCCAAATAACTGTTATTCAACAATTATATGCACGCATAGTAAATAACATGGCTGTAATTATTTTTTTATCTTTAAATTAGCCTAAATTTTTGGAAAATAAACCATGAAAATAAAAATAACTGGAATTGGAAGTTACATTCCTGAGAAAAAAGTAAGTAATACAGATTTTAGTAATCATGTTTTTTTAAACGAAGACGGATCTCCTTTTGGACGTCCGAATGATGTGGTAATCAATAAATTTAAAGGAATAACAGGAATCGAGCATAGGCGTTATGCTGAAGACAAATACAGCTCATCTGATTTGGCTTTTTTTGCCTCACAAAAAGCAATAGAAAATGCAGCTATTGATCCCGAAACAATTGATTACATCATTTTTGCACATAATTTTGGTGATGTAAAATGCGGAACAAATCAATCGGACATGCTTCCAAGCTTAGCTACTAGAGTAAAAAATAAATTACAAATAAGAAACCCTAAATGTGTGGCCTATGACATCCTTTTTGGTTGTCCAGGATGGATTGAAGGTGTTTTGCAAGCCAATGCGTTTATTAAATCAGGAATGGCAAAACGTTGCTTAGTTATTGGATCTGAGACTTTATCGAGAGTGGTAGACGATCACGATAGAGATTCGATGATATATTCCGACGGAGCTGGTGCTTCTATCATTGAAGCTTCCGATGACGATGCCGGATTACTTTCTTACGAAAGTGCTACTTACGCATTGGACGAGGCTAATTATTTATTCTTTGGTAAATCATACAATACCGACTTAGACCCAGATATTCGCTATATAAAAATGCATGGTCGCAAAATATATGAATTTGCACTTACTACGGTACCTGCTGCAATGAAAAGCTGCTTGGACAAAAGTGGCATCGCAATTGATGACGTGAAGAAAATCCTGATTCATCAAGCCAACGAAAAAATGGATGAAGCCATTATACAACGTTTCTACAAACTATATGACAAACCTGTACCGCAAGACATCATGCCAATGAGCATTCATGAATTAGGGAATAGCAGTGTTGCAACCGTTCCTACTTTATTTGACTTATTGATAAGAGACCAAATAAAAGATCAAAAAATCAATAAAGGTGATATTCTACTTTTTGCTTCTGTTGGAGCAGGAATGAATGTAAATGCATTTATCTACCGATATTAATTTATAAAAAATAATTTTAGAAGTCCATTATTGCATTCCAATAGTGGACTTTTTGTTTATAAACCTGTCTGCCGGAAACAAACTGAGTTGAAATCTGCACGAGAAGAAATATATCTTTGTACATTTGCGCTCTGGATAAAACTATATTTAAAATGTACGAAAAAACGTTTCCTAATAAAAGATTCAAACATACTTTAGAATTTTTAAACAAACACATTTCAAAATCTGAAACCATTCTTGATTTAGGAGTCGAAAATCCTTTTTCGAAAATAATGAAAGAAGATGGATACACGGTGAAAAATACAACTGGTGAGGATATAGATCTAGACCAATCGGTATTTTCTACAGAGAAGCAAGACGTAGTAACCGCCTTTGAAATTTTCGAACATTTATTAAATCCTTTTACCATTCTAAGCCAAATAAAATCAGACAAGCTTTTTATTTCCATTCCAATGCGATTATGGTTTTCTCCAGCGTATCGCAGTAAAACAGACATGTGGGATAGACACTATCATGAATTTGAAGATTGGCAATTAGACTGGTTGCTAGAAAAAACAGGATGGAAAATCATTGATAGCCAAAAATGGACCAATCCAGTTAAA
>CAWURM010000068.1:0-8570 GCA_963924965.1 uncultured Flavobacterium sp. | reverse complement strand
TCTAAATGTAATGTAGTTACTCCTTCTTTGATTTCAGAAGCAATCATTCCTAATGTTTTCGATACAATTAAGGCACTTTCGCGCATTAATTCAATTTCTTCACGGGACTTAACTATAATCATATTTTCTTTTTTTCAGTTGACAAAAGTACGATTTTTAAATTATTTAATCAGGGTTCGCCATGATTTTAAAAAGTTCCGCATTAGAGTTAAAATATCTGTTTTCTAAAGCAATTGAAGCCAGTTTTGCGCTTATTAGGCTGTTCTCTCTGCTGTTAATTAAAAAAAGAGAGCTTTCACCAAAAGTAAACAATCGTTCTTCGGATTTTAGCATAACTGCATAATCTTCGGCTAGCGTTTTAATGATTTTATTTTGTTTTTCTAAAGATTGAATTTCTGTTTTTTGGGCGCTTATTTTATTTGAAAGTTGTACTCGCTCTAAATTCAATGTAAACTCTGACTCCTGAATTTTGTATTGTGCCAGTTTTAAACTCCCTCGTTCTTTTCGTAAAAACAAAGGCAAATAAAAGTTTAAGCCGATTTTGTAATTTTCAAATTGGTAGTCGTCTATATAACTAGGTTCCGCAATATAGGAATACCCAACATCAATTTTGGGTAACAACATATTCGCTTTTAACTTTTTTTCAACGGTTAAAATTTCGATTTTATTTTGGAGTGCATTTATTTTCGGGTGATTGTCAAGTGAAAAATCTGTGTTCACTAAATCATTTGTTTTTAATGTTTCTTGGATAGTGTTTTCTGCATTAGTTTCTGGAATTAAACCATCGGCTAGTTCTAACGGAATTGAGTTTTCTAACCAAAGGAAGTTGGATAACTCTAGTTTAGCTTTGTTTAATTTTAATTTTGAATCTTCTAAATTAAGCACCCTGTTTTTTACACTAATTCCGGCTTCGACACTGTCAATAGCGCGTTTGTCTCCCGCTTTTATAAGTTCTCTTATTCCATTGAAACGGATTTGTGCATTGTTACTATATGTTTCATAAAGTATAACTTCATTGTACGTTTTTTTCCAATTAAAATAAGCAATTGAGGCATCATATAAAACGGCAATAGCTTGCAATTTTCGTTCGGCTTGGCTTAGTTTTAGCTGAATTTTAGCTTTGCGTACATCGGCCATTCTTTGATTGATAAACAAACCTTGACCCAGGGGTACCGTAATTCCTAATGAGGTTAAGCCTTGATTAGGTACCGTATTTTCAGGGTTTAGATAAATTCCCTCATTGTTGTCAAAACCTGCTTTTATTTCGATTCCGTACCAAGTTGGAATTTTGAAACTACTGTTCAGTATCGAATAATACTCTTTATCTTTAAATTGTTTTTCTTTAAAGTCGACTTCAATTTTTGGGTCGAATCCCCCGCGAGCCATCATTAAATTAGCTTGTGCTTTATTGATTTCTAGGTTGGCAGTTTTCACTAACGGATGATACTTCTTGACATAGCCTAAAAATTCATTGTATGTGAACTCCTTCGAGCTATTGATAGATTGAACTTGTCCAAAAGCAACAGATCCTAAGAGTAGAAAAAGGATGAGAATGTTTTTCATTATTTTTTCTCTTTAGCTGTTTTTACGTCTGTTTTATAATAATTTGGTGGAAACCCATTTAAAATTCGCCATACTTCAAACCAAATAGGCACAGTGTCTAGTAATGCGATAGTTTCAGCACCGGAGCCTATACTTATTTTTTTAGGCCAAGGCGCTTCGCTTTTGTCTGGCGCAATTAGGATTCGGTATTTCCCGTTGTCACTAATAAAGTTTTCGATGGCGACAATTTTACCTCCAAAAGTTCCATAAGAAACATCAGGCCATCCGGAGAAAACAATAGTTGGCCATCCATCAAACCAAACGCGTACTTTCTCCCCTTTATTAATTAATGGTAAATCAATGGGGTCAACATAAGTTTCCACTGCAACATCATATTGTGCAGGCATAATGCTAACAATTGGAGTTCCTTCTTTCACTGTTTGTCCTATTCCTGCTTGTAAAACTCTATTTACGTAACCACTTTGTGGGGCTTTGATGTAGTACATGCCGTTACGAATGCTGTAGTTGTTGAATTGATTTTCAAGCTTGTTTACTTGTGCTTCAGTATCAAATTGATTACTCAATGCGGTATATTGGTCGCTTTGTGCTTTGGATACCTTCTCAGAGTATTCCGCTATTATTCGATTAGTTTCTACTTTGGCATTTATAAATTCATTTTTACTGGTTAAGAATTTATTTTCCTGCGTAATAATTTTAGCTTCTACTTCTTGCAGTTTCAATCGTTTGTCTTCCACATCAGTTAGCGGTTTTAGCCCTTCTTTGTTCAATTGTACCGCACGATCAAATTGTGTGTTAGCAATTTTTAATTGTGTTTTTACAGCAACTAGGTCTATACTATCACTTTTTATTTTTAGGAATGACTGTTTGATTTTGTTTTGAGCTTGCTCAAGTTTCAGTCTCTTTTCACTTTCAATATTCTGAATTTGACCAGACAAGGTAGTCACTTTAGAACCATAAGATTCTAGAGACAACTTCTTAGCATTGACCTGCCTTTTTGTATTAGCAACTAAATTAGGATCCATATAATCCTCTTTAATCTCAGATATGAAAAGGATGGTGTCCCCTTTGTTTACAAAATCCCCTTCTTGCACGTACCAATTTTCTATTCGACCCGATATCACACTTTGAATTGATTGTGGTCTTTGATTTGGTTTTAGTGTAGTCACAGCACCAGATCCTGAAATATTTTGGGTCCAAGGCAGGAATAATATAAGAATTCCTAATATAAAAAAGAAGATTATTATTTTATTCATAACCTTAGCACTTGAATTCAAGTTAAGGTTTTTAATGGTATCGAATTTTTTTAAACTTGGCGAATTCGTTTTGTTATTATCAGATATGTTTAGCATAACCTATAGTGTTTTTGTGTCTAGTTGAATACGTCCATTTTGCATAATGATTTCTCTGTTGCATTTTGTTTTCCAGTATGGATTTTTTGAGGAAACAATAATTGTCCATTTGTGTTCTTTTGCAGTAATAAAATCGATGATTTCATTGGCTATTTTTTCATCCATAGTATCCGTTGGGTCTTCATAAAAGAGAATTTTGGGTTTATGGATAATAGATCGTGCTAATACTATTTTTTGAGCATTAGAGGACGACAACTGTCTGCCTTCTGGGAAAATTTTAGTTTCTAAACTTTCGGGTAATGATTTAATGTAAGATGTTAATTGTACGCCATCAATTGCCCATTTCAAATCTTCTTGAGTTATAGACGGGTCATTAAAGGTAATGTTTTCATGAATGGTTCCCTCAAAAGGAGTCTCTCCGTAGATGACGCTTCCTATTTGTGAGCGGTATTGTTTTAAATCAATCTTTTTGAAGGTGTCATCGTTGATATAAAAACTCCCGGTTGTTGGTTTTATGAGTCCTGATAAAATTCGGATTAGTGTGGTTTTACCAGAACCATTTTCTCCATTGATTACAATGCGTTCTCCTTGATCAATTTTTAAAGAAATATCATTCAAAATCGTATTTTTAGAGTCAGGAAATTTGAATTTTATTTTTTCAGTTTCTAGGGTAATATCTGCATAACAAAAATTAGTATTTTCAGTATCAAATTCCTCTTCTAAACTCAAATCAGCAACCTGTCCAATTTTCTCTACAGAAGTCAATACATCATAAAAAGTTTCTAAACCTAAAATTATTTTCTCTACAGAGTTAATTACTAATAAAATAATAATTTCGGCAGCTACGAATTGTCCAATATTCATTTGTTGTGACACAACTAGAAATCCTCCAATCGAAAGCAAACTTGCAGTAATTATAATTTTAAAAATGATCAATTGGGAGAATTGTCTTTTAATAACATTAAAATGCTTTTCACGATAGTTTAGGTATTCACTAACTAAATGGTCGTTTTTTTGAAGTCCGAAATCAAAATTCAATTGGTTTCTGAAACTGTAATTATTGCGCGCCATTTCTTGCAACCATCTGGCTACTTTATATTTGTTTTTAGATTCTTTTAAACTGGTCTCTAGACCTGATTTGTAGGACAGTTTAAATATGAAATACAATAAAAGGATGAGCATGATACCAAACACAATAAAATACGGATGATATAAGGACAGCAGAATAATTCCAAAAGCAATTTGTAATAAGGCAGCCGAAAAATCAATCAATAGTTTAGAAGTACCTTTTTGGATGGCCATTGTGTCGAAAAATCGATTGGCTAATTCAGGTGGGTAGGTGTTGTACAATTCTTCAAATTTAATTTTAGGTAAACGTACCGCAAATTCAAATGACGACCGAACAAATATTTTTTGTTGTAAGTTTTCCGTTATTCTCAATTGCATTAAAGATAGAATTCCAACTAGGGCTACACCCATAACTACTAAGAATATTAATACGATCCAAGATACGCTTACACGTCCTGATTGAATGAAGTTAATAATAGCTTGAATTCCTAGTGGAAGGGATAAACTAATCAATCCGGCGAAAATGGCGTAAAAAAACAATTGGGTAATGTCTTTTTTATCAAGTGCTAGTAAGTTATAAAAACGTTTTAATGGAGTCATGTTTTTTTATTTTTTTAAAACGGTTGTTATTAAGTTAATGTAAAAATCCGTTGGGCTAATTTTTTCATTGCAGTTAGTAATCGTGGTTAAATGGTCTTTTAAAAAATGCTGATGCAATGCGCCTTCAATTATGTTGGAAGCAAGACTTTTTGCATAAGGATAATCAGGATTTACCTCGTTGATTAAAGTGACAATTCTATTAATGACCCTTTTGTAAATCAGAAAAAACCCGACTTTATTTTCTTCATCTACTTCTTTAGTGTGAAGTGTTTTGGTGAATTCCGATATAATAATTTTATTTAAAATCGATTCATTAACATGTTCTGTTGTGGCATCATCTTCAATTTTTTTAGTAACAACTGTAATCGCTTTTTTTAGTTTTTCTAAAGGATCTTCAATGTTAGTTGTAGCAAAATATAAATTGTATTCCATCCAACACCAATACCAGGAGGAAAGATAAACCAGTAATTTATGTTTATTTTCAAAATAACGATAGATGGAACTTTCGTTAGAGCCAATTTTTTCTCCTAATTTTTTAAAAGTAAAATTATCAAACCCAATGGCATCTATCAAAAGGATACTTTCTTGAATGATTTTTTTGCCCAATTTTGATGTTTCAGGATCTTTAACGTAGATCTTTTCGTTGACCTGTATTTTAATATTTGATATTAAATCTTTCATCTTTAATATTATTTTGTGCAAATATAATAGTAATACTATCAAAAACAATAATTTTATGTTATTTTTAATAAAAAAGGCCATCCGATTAGAATAGCCTTTATGTATTAATTAATTAGTATGAGTTCTACAACAAGGAATGTTGTGTCATCACCGCTGGTTGCTCAACGCCCATTAGTTCAAGAATAGTAGGAGCAATGTCCCCTAAAACTCCATCATGAACTGATTTTATATCTTTGTCAACTACTATAAAAGGCACTGGGTTTGTAGTGTGAGCAGTATTTGGGCTCCCATCAGGATTTATCATTGTTTCACAGTTTCCATGATCGGCGATTACAAGAACAGTATAATTATGTGCAATAGCAGTTGTGATTACTTTTTCAACACATTTGTCTACTGCTTCGCAGGCTTTTATAGCAGCTTCCATAATTCCTGTATGCCCTACCATATCGCCATTGGCAAAATTAAGACATACAAAATCTACTTCCTCTTTTTCTAACTCAGGAACTAAGGCGTCTGTCAATTCGTAAGCGCTCATTTCAGGTTGTAAATCGTAAGTAGCTACTTTTGGCGAGTTTTTTAGAATACGGCTTTCGCCAATGAAAGGTTCTTCTCTACCACCTGAAAAGAAAAAAGTAACGTGAGGATACTTCTCTGTTTCGGCAATTCTTATTTGTTTTTTGTTTGCTTTTTCTAAAACCTCACCAAGTGTTTCTGTAATATTATCTTTGTTGTAAACTACTTTAACATTTTTATATGTTTCGTCATAATTGGTAAGCGTAACATAGTATAAGTTTAATTTGTGCATGTTTTCTTCATGGAAATCTTGCTGAGAAAGTGCCTCAGTTAACTCTCTTCCTCTATCTGTTCTAAAATTGAAGAATATAACAACGTCATCATCTTCAATTGTAGCTAGTGGTTTGTTGTTGTGGTCGACTCCAATAAGCGGCTGAATGAATTCATCCGTAACATCATTTCCGTAGCTTGTTGCGATAGAAGTGACGATGTCTTGCGTTGGAGTACCGACACCGTTTACTAATAAGTCATACGCTAGTTTTACTCTTTCCCATCTTTTATCTCTGTCCATTGCGTAGTAACGACCAATAACAGACGCTATTTTTACAGAGGTGTTTGCAATATAGTTTTCTAGATCTTGAATGTATTTTTTTCCTGATTTTGGATCGACATCACGACCATCTGTAAAAGCATGTATATATACGTTTTCTAATCCATAATCTTGGGTTGCATCAATTAATCCTCTCAGGTGAGAAGTGTGAGAATGAACTCCTCCATCCGATACTAATCCTAAAAAATGTACTTTTTTGTGATTGTCTTTTGCATATTGAAAAGCATCTTTAAGAACTTGTTCTTTTGCTAAAGTTTTGTTGGCTACAGCCAAATTGATTTTGGCCAAATCTTGGTAAACTATTCTTCCTGCACCCAAATTCATATGACCTACTTCGCTATTCCCCATTTGTCCTTCAGGTAATCCTACATGAAGTCCATCTGTTCGCAATTGAGCACTTGGATAATTTTTATATAGACTATTGATAAAAGGTACATTGGCATTGTCGATTGCAGATACTTTTGGGTCAGGAGATTTTCCCCAACCGTCCAAAATCATTAAGATAACTTTTTTGTTCATTTCAATTTATTTTAAACAAAGATAAAGTATTTCTAAAAATGTTCGAACCAATCTAAATCACTATTATTAATTCTTAAGGGAACACTGAAAAATACTGTCGATTTTGTTGCAGAACTAAGTCTATTTTAAAATTAATGTATTTTACGATTTAGGTTTTAAGCTATTATAATCAATAAAATATTTTACACTAATGGACAAAGCATGACTTAATGCATCATTGTTGAGTAAATTAGTAACATTTCTACCAAAATCCTTATTAATTTCTCTTTCAAAATTAATCGCATTATTACGGTACAAAACAGATACTTGGCTGCCGGGGGCGAACCACCACGAATAAGATAAATCGAAATTCCAGGAATTAAAGCTTGAGTTTCTATTAGTGGTGTAAGTAGTATTGTTTACTAATCGGCCATTTTGTTCTAGCGATAAATAGTTCTTGTTTTCAGCATAAGACCAATATTGTCGAATAGAAAGATCAAAATTCATTCGGCTACTGATAGAGTACTTCCCAGATAGACCATTAGAGTACGAAATCACATTGCGATTGGCAAAAATGATAGTTTCTGGTGTAGTAGGATTTAAGTCTTGGTCAATACTATCTACAAATCCTTTGTTGTTGTTTCGTCTTTCAAAATCAACATTGTAACTAATAGCAAATTTGTCGTTAAAGCGGTAACGTGGGCCTACAGATAAGCCGAATGTTGTTCGGTTTTTTTCATTAAAAATAGTGTAGGAAGGATTTATGTCAAAAGCAAATTTGTTATTGTAATTAGTAGAAATATAAAACCAACTGCTAATTCTTTCGGGCAAAATTACAAATCGATTGTCAGTTCTAGGTTCGTAGTAATCATGGGATTCTAATGGACTAGCGTTTATTCCAAAACCAAAATTGTGGTTTTTCTTGTTTCCGATATTTACATTCAAATTGATATTGTTTCCCTGTAGTTTCCCTGATTCTTTTTGAAATTGGGTATACATATTGTAAAAGATGCGAAAACTATTAAAGTGTTTTGTTGGGTTTAAGATCCGATAGCTCACATTTCCATATACAGAATAGTAGTTAGTCTCGAAGTTAATCCCTAAATCATTATTATCGTAGTCTTTTGTAACTAAATCAGTACCAAAACTATATCGGTACTTACCACTAGTTTCTGCAAAGTTTAAAGTCGTTGCAATTCCTTTTTTATCTTCTACAGCATTGATATAGCTGTATTTAAAATTTCCAGAAAGATTGTATGTGTTCTCTTTTGTATTTAAATCCCATACTAAAGCAGATACATTAGCATCTCTAAAAGCCCCATTTCGGGTTACATTGGTATTAATAAAAGAAAACGAAGAATTTTTTCTAAAACGTTGGTCTAAAACAAGCACGTTGTAATTGGTTAAGGGTTCAACTTCTTCTTTTCTGGTTTCCTTATTTACAGTGTTTTCAATTGTAGCGTATGTTTTTTCAGTAACAGCATTTAAAACACCAATTCCTAAACCGTCTTTTGTTCTTCCCGAAATTTTTAAGGCGTTGATTAAATTGACACTCGAAGGATTGTCTGTTATTATTTCATTCGAAGCAGTTGTTGGATACTTTGATGGACTTCCGCCAATTCTTCGAGAATACAATAAATCTCCTTTGCTAAACAAGTCGGTTCCTTCTGTAAAAAAAGAACGATTTT
>CAWURM010000067.1:0-6284 GCA_963924965.1 uncultured Flavobacterium sp. | reverse complement strand
GCTTTATCAAAATTATTTAATCGTCTATAACTAATTCCTAAGTTATCCCAAGCGAAGGCAAATTCAGGATCTTCTTTTACTGCTTTTTCAAAATATTCAATCGCTTTTGCAAAATTTTCATTTTTGGATTCACTAAGGCCTTTAGAATAAAATTCGAGTGCTTTTTTATTATCAGAAACTGATTTGGCACTTTGTTTTTCAGTGGACGCTGCTTTGTCTTTTAAAGTACTGCAATTGCTCATCATATATCTTTCAAGTTCATAGTATGCTTTCTTATAGTCTTCGGAATTTTTATTAAAATCAATAGCGATATCCACTTGCTTTTTGTCTTCTTTCTTTTTGTCTTTTTTTGATAAGAAATCAATATTCATTAACTTTTTTCCTAATTGTAGCGCTCCTGTTTGTTCATCGATGCATGTACTGATTTCTCTCGCAATTTCTTCATTAGCTTTGTTATATACATTGATGGAATCAACACATTTACAGCCGTTTTCAGCCAACTCTTTTAAAAGTATATCCGTATTTGTGTTCTTAAATTCTTGTGCAATTCCTTTGGTGTAAAATGAAATTAATAGAAGAAGTATTGGTAATTTTTTCATTGGTTTGCAGATTAGTTTTTTAAGAATTGCAATCATAACAATTTAAGTTATCAGTATAGCCACTGATTGTTCAATATCAAATATATGTAAATTTCTTTTTCGAATGGACTTATATCGTGAGTATTTTCTTAGTATTAATGCTCATTATTTAATTTTATTCTAATAGTGCCTTTTAAGTTGGTAGTGCGTGAAGGATAGTAGTGAAAATCTTCCCTTTTTTAGGGAAATTGAAACGGATAGCCTGACCTTGTTGATGGATATATCCCCTTTTGCAAGCGAATCATCTGCAACAAGGGCACGCCCAAAATATTTTTAACTGAATTTTTTAACGGATTCAATCGATTTCGAAAAAAAGTATATCTTTAGCCAACTATTTAAACCAATAACAAAAATGCAAGACAATAACCAAGACGATTTTAAGAGAGAACTTGGCCTACTAGATGGAACCATGCTAGTGGTGGGCTCCATGATAGGTTCGGGAATATTTATAGTGAGTTCAGATATGGTTCGCCAATTGGGTTCGGCCGGGTGGTTGATAGCCATGTGGGTACTTACTGGGGTCATTACTGTAATTGCTGCAGTGAGTTATGGTGAGTTGAGTGCTTTGTTCCCTAAAGCGGGTGGGCAATACGTATATATTAAGGAAGCATATGGTAAACTGATAGGTTTTTTATATGGCTGGAGCTTTTTTGCGGTGATACAAACAGGAACAATTGCTGCCGTGGGAGTAGCTTTCTCTAAGTTTGCGGCTTATTTATTTCCTTCTTTCAGTGATAAAAATATCCTTTATGAAATAGGAGATTTTAAACTGAATGCAGCGCAATTAGTATCTATTTTTACGATTATTTTATTGAGTTATATTAATAGTCGCGGAGTGAAAAACTCTAAGATTTTACAAACCGTTTTGACAGTAATTAAGATTTTATCGTTAGCGGGTCTAATCATTTTTGGATTTTTTGCTGCTAAGGCTGAGGTTTGGGATGCCAACTGGGCGAATGCATGGACGTCGCAATCACTTGATGTATCGAGCGGTTCTTGGATGCCAATCAGCGGAACTGCATTAATATCTGGAATATCTGCAGCATTAGTTGGATCGATGTTCTCCAGTGTGGCCTGGGAAGGAGTAACTTTTATAGCTGCTGAGATTAAAAACCCAAAACGCAATGTAGGATTGAGTTTGTTCTTGGGTACACTGATAGTAAGTGTGATTTATATTTTGGCCAATCTGATGTACTTGGCCGTTGTGCCATTACAGGAAATTGCTACAGCGGAGTCTGATAGGGTTGCGGTAGTAGCATCGCAATATATTTTTGGTTCAATTGGAACTTTGATTATTGCTGTGATGATTATGATTTCGACTTTTGCCTGCAACAATGGATTGATTATGGCAGGTGCGAGAGTGTATTATACGATGGCGCAAGATGGAGTTTTCTTCAAAAAAGCAGCTGAGTTAAATGAAGCTAAAGTGCCAGCATGGTCTATCTGGGCTCAATGTATATGGGCTTCAGCTTTGTGTTTAACGGGAAAGTATGGTGATTTATTAGACTTTGTAGTAATCATCGTTTTGATATTCTACATTTTGACTATTTTAGGGATCTTCATTTTACGTAGAAAATTGCCAGATGCTGAACGTACGTATAAAGCATTTGGATATCCGTTCTTACCGGCTTTGTATATTGTTATTGCAAGTGCAATTTGTATTGCTTTACTTTATACTAAAACGAGCACGAGTGGTTGGGGTGTTTTGATTATGTTGATAGGTGTTCCGGTGTATTATTTGACAAAAGCTAAAGACTAGTTTATTAGACTTTATAAAAAAGATAATAGTGGTGGTTTGGTAACTATTTTTTCATTCTAGCCACTCTTATCTTAAAAAAAAAATCCGTTTCGAAATTGATCGAAACGGATTTTTTATTGGATACAGGTTGGTTTGGAATACATTTTAAATCTAAAACTTGAACTAAAAACTAAAAACTAAAAATCTGCAATTACAATTTCCAACCTGTAAGGGTTCTGCTAGTAGTACGTGAAACGTCTTACTTTAGCAATATATTTTGCCAAGCGTATTACTTGGTGACTGTAGCCATATTCATTGTCATACCAAATATATAAGACGATGTTTTTCCCATCGTTTGAAACAATTGTTGCATTACTATCATAGATTGATGGTGCTGATGTACCTACGATATCAGAAGAAACCAATTCGTTATTCATCGAGTATTTGATTTGCTCGACTAGTTCACCTTCAAGAGCGTATTTCTTCATGATGGTATTGATTTCTTGAACAGAAGTTTCTTTTTCGACTTCAAGATTCAATACTACTAATGATCCATTAGGAACTGGAACACGTATTGCATTTGATGTTAATTTTCCTGTAAGTGAGGGCAATGCTTTTGCGACAGCAGTTCCTGCTCCGGTTTCAGTAATTACCATATTCAAGGCTGCAGCTCTACCGCGACGGTATTTTTTGTGCATATTATCAACCAAGTTTTGGTCGTTTGTATACGAATGTATGGTTTCTAAATGTCCTTTTACTACTCCTAATGTGTCTTCAATGGCTTTTAGAATCGGCGTAATGGCATTAGTAGTACAAGAAGCCGCTGAGAAAATATTGATTTCGTCAGGATTGTACTCGTTTTGATTTACACCATGAACAATATTGGGTACTCCTTTTCCAGGTGCGGTTAATAACACTTTGTCAGCTCCTTTTGAAACTAAATGTCTACTTAACGCTTCTTCGGTTGTAAAAGCACCTGTATTGTCTATAATTAAAGCATTATCAATATCATAAGTAGTATAATCAATTTCTTCAGGACTATTCGCAGTGATAATGTGTACTGTCGTTCCATTAATGATTAAGGCGTTGTTTTCTACATCAGCAGTAACAGATCCTTGGAAATCACCGTGAATAGAATCGTAACGCAATAAAGAAGCTCTTTTTTCAAGACTTGACGCGTCATTTTTGTCTCTAGTTACAATCGCTCTTAATCGCAATTGGTTTCCTTTTCCGGTTTTAGACATTAATTCTCTCGCCAATAAACGTCCAATTCGTCCAAAACCATATAGAACTACATCTTTAGGTTGTATTTCTTCAGAGGATTTAGCTTCTTTTAATTTGTCTAATACAAAGTGTCTTGCATCTTCATATTTTTCTTCTTCTAAAAGGTATTCGTATGTCAATTTTCCAATGTCTAATTTGGAAGGGGGTAAGTCTAGAGAGCGAACTACTTTTGCAATTTCAACGGTATCAAAAATACTAATAGGTTTGCCTACAAAATCGGCTGCATATTGATGTAAGTTGATAATGTCACTTACATTTTTGTCTAATAGTTGATTTTTAAATAAAACCATTTCTATGGATTTGTCATACCATAAATCACTAACGATTTTAATTAATTTGACTCCCGCACGTCGTCTATCTACTTGAGATGAGACTTCTTTTTGGTACAAAGCTGTGTTTTTCATACTTGAAAATTTCAAAAATTGAGTAGTTATTTTTTTAAATTTGGTGCAAAAATACCCATTTCAATCGATTTCGTAGACTATTTTTCATTTTTTTTCAAATAAAAAAAGCCAGCTCAATGATTAAGCTGGCTTTCTTTGCTTTTAAAGATTTAGATTAGATAATAATTCGAAAAATCTCTCCGCTTTTGTTTATCATTTCCAAACGCATACTTTGACTGTCGTCTTTATTTTTTAAAATTTTGGACACTGATTCGATATCTTTAGCCTTGACGTTATCAATACTCAAAATAATATTTCCTTTCAGTTCATCGGAGTATTGAACTAGGTTTTCATTATTGATGGATTTAATTTTTACGCCATAATCGAGTTGGAATTTCTTTTTGTCCGTCGCATCAATGTTTTCTAATTCGATTCCTTTGAATTCAGTACTAAAAAACTCGTTTTTACTTAATATCACTGGAATAGTTTTCTTATTTCCGTTTCTTATAATAGTTACATCAACTTTATCATTAGGTCTTTTGGTATTGATGTATCCAGATAAATCGGCAAAAGTTGCAACGTTTTGATTGTCTAGTTTTATGATAATGTCCCCTTTAGTGAGTCCTGCTTCCTCGGCTCCTGATTTTTTAGTTACGTTTTTGATGTAAAATCCTTCAGTTTGGTTGATTCCTAGTTCTTTAGAAACGGGCCCGTTTAATTCGCCTCCTTCTACACCTAGAATTCCTCTTTGTACATTACCGTATTCCATGATATCTTCGATGATTTTTCTAGCAATATTTGAAGGGACAGCAAATGAATATCCTACATAGGAGCCTGTCATAGAGGAAATCATAGTGTTTATCCCTATTAAGTCACCACGGGTGTTTACTAAAGCACCACCACTATTTCCGGGGTTTACTGCCGCATCTGTTTGAATGAAAGATTGTATGCCACTGCTGCCAATATCTCTAGCTTTGGCGGATACTATACCAGCAGTAACCGTAGATGTTAAATTGTATGGATTTCCCACGGCAAGCACCCATTCTCCCACTTTTACAGAATCTGAGTTCCCAAATGCGGTATACGGAAGTTTCTCATCAGTCTCTATTTTTAACAAAGCAATATCCATTTTTGAGTCGGTTCCAATTAGCTTTGCTTTGTATGATTTTTTATTATTTAGTGTTATTTCAATTTCAGACGCATCTTTTACCACGTGGTTATTAGTCACAATATAACCATCTTCTGAAATAATTACTCCAGACCCTGTTCCTATTTGCTCCTGTGTTTGTCCTCCTTTATATCCATAAAAATACTCTAGCATGGGATTAGTGATCTTCTTGTAAGAAACATTTTTAACATGGACTACTGAATGAATTGTTTTCTCTGCCGCTTCAGTAAAGTCAAGAACTTCCGGTGATAGGCCAACATTTTTTGTAAAGGAATTGGTTGCAAGTGTTGTTAGAGAACCATTTTTGTTTGAAAAATATCCATTGGTGTCAAATAATAATTTGTAAGCCCCTAATGTTATGGCTCCGCTTAATATAGACACCATTAATAGATGTGAAAATCGTTTCATAATAGAGTTTGTTTTACGTTATTTGTGTAGTAAAATTAAAGCTAATTCAGATTGTTAAAAAACAGTTTAACGCTCTTTAACAATGATTAACATTTCATTAATAGTTTGTACTTTTGTACAACACAATTAAAAGGATAATGCAAATAGATTTTTATAAATACCAAGGAACCGGGAATGATTTTGTGATGATTGATAATCGTGCGAATATTTTTCCAAAAGAAGATATACAGCTGATTGCGCATTTATGTGATAGGCGTTTTGGAATTGGTGGAGACGGACTTATTTTACTAGAGAATGATCCGGAAGTCGATTTTAAAATGGTGTATTATAACTCTGATGGTAATCAAAGCACGATGTGCGGTAACGGCGGAAGGTGTTTGGTTGCTTTTGCAAAAAAGTTACAAGTAATAAATAACGAGGCTACTTTTAACGCAATTGATGGTTTACATCATGCAAGTGTAGCACAAGACGGAATTGTATCCTTACAAATGATTGATGTTAAAGAGATAAAAAGAGCCCCAGACTATACCTTCCTGAATACCGGCTCTCCTCATCATGTTCAATTAGTAGAAGATTTAGAACATTATAATGTAAAAGAAAACGGTGCCGCTATTCGCTATAGTGAGTTATACGGTAAGGCTGGAAGTAATGTCAATTTTGTCAGT
>CAWURM010000066.1:0-13513 GCA_963924965.1 uncultured Flavobacterium sp. | reverse complement strand
ACACGAAATATGTATGGCTGCTGATGCTGTTTTATTTGGCGCTATTGGGCACCCTAAATATGATAATGACCCAACTGCTCCGGTGAGACCAGAACAAGGATTATTGCTAATGCGTAAAAAACTAGGTTTGTTTGCCAATGTTCGCCCTACTTTTACTTTCCCATCTTTAATCGATAATTCCCCTTTAAAAAGAGAACGCATTGAAGGAACTGATTTGGTTTTCTTGAGAGAATTAACGGGCGGAATCTACTTTGGAGAAAAAGGAAGAAGAGACGGTGGCGAAACTGCTTTTGACAACTGTGTGTACACCAGAGCCGAAGTACAGCGTTTGGCTAAAAAAGGTTTTGAATTAGCAATGACACGTACTAAGAAATTATGTTGCGTCGATAAAGCTAACGTATTAGAAACTTCTCGTTTATGGAGAGAAACCGTACAAGCGATGGAGAAGGACTATCCTGAAGTAACAGTTAGTTACGAATTTGTAGACGCTGTGGCTATGCGATTAGTCCAATGGCCAAATTCATATGATGTATTGATTACTGAAAATTTATTTGGAGATATTTTAACTGATGAAGCTTCTGTAATTTCAGGATCTATGGGATTAATGCCTTCGGCATCAGTGGGAGAACATACTTCGTTATACGAACCAATCCACGGTTCTTATCCACAAGCAACAGGACTGAATATTGCTAATCCATTAGCAACTGTTTTATCGGCAGCTATGATGTTTGAAGACGCTTTTGGATTAAAAGATGAAGCCGAAGCGATTAGAGCAGTAGTTAACAAATCATTAGAGCAAGGCATTGTAACGGAAGATTTAGTTGCAAAAGGAGCTACAGCATACAAAACAAGTGACGTAGGAGATTGGTTAGTAGCTAACTTATAAACACAGCATCGAGATCTCGCTACTACTACACTTCAGCTGAAAAAATTTAAAACAAAAAAGGGGACAATTTACATTGTCCCCTTTTTTTATAGTTGTAAAAAAGAATATTAATATCCTCCTCTGTTTCCACCACCACGGTTATCTCCACCACGGCTGTTTCCACCATAACCTCCACGAGAGTCTCCTCCACGGTTGTTATTAAAACTTCTTCTTTCTCCTTCTGGTTTTGGTTCAGATTTGTTAACTACAATCGCACGTCCTTGAACAGTAGCTCCGTTCAATTCGTCAATCGCTTTTTGAGCTTCATCATCATTTGTCATTTCAACAAAACCAAATCCTTTACTTCTTCCAGTAAATTTATCAGTAATGATTTTAACTGAATCAACTGCTCCGTAAGCCTCGAAAGACTCTCTTAAATCTGCTTCCTCAATACTGAATGGAAGGCTTCCAACAAAAATATTCATATGTACTTATTTATAATAATTGCAACAAATGTAGTCTAATTTTTTTCTAATCAACTATAAATTAGCTTATTTATGCTTTTATTTTGAATTATAAATAAATAAAAACGTCTTGGAACTCTAAACAATATTCGATTAGTGAACGAAACATTATCTAATCTATTGCCCTATTGTTGTGATTGGTATCTTATAGAAAACGCCCTGTTGAAAATTCAAAACAGGACCTGCTAACGGATTGTTGTAGATGTTTTTCGCATTAAATTTAAAAGTTCCTGTAACCGTATTATTAACGGCATCATACTCTACAATCTTAATTTCCCCATCGCCTATCCCAAAACCGGTAGCAAATGTTATTGAACCCGTTTCATCTGTAAAAACATAGGTAACAGATTTAGCAGTACTCGTTCCTAAGGTATAGATTTGAGGCAACTTGGATGTAGTTTTCAATGTGACTATCTCTTTTGCGGTGTAAGCTTCTATAATTAAAGCACCGTTTGCACCTATAGTCGCTTTCGTTTGGACCGCTCGCCAAAAAACATTGTCTTTCATCCCTTGAAAAGAAGGATTATTAAACTTTACATCTTCTTGACAAGAAATAAAGGAAAATAGTACGATTATTAACAATATATGTTTTTTCATAAAAAGCATCTTTAGTCCAACAAAAGTATGACATTCTTGCTTAAAAAACAGAAATAAATGCCTAAAAATCAAAGAGAAAACACATAACACATTCGCTTCCAAAATATTAACCACGTATTAGTTTTTTTAAATAAAAAATGTATCTTTGCACCCTTATTTAACAGAGGTCGAGTACCTCAAAATTTAATCATATAGATTATGTCAGTAAAAATTAGATTACAAAGACACGGTAAAAAAGGAAAACCTTTTTACTGGGTTGTAGCTGCAGATGCACGCTCAAAAAGAGATGGTAAATACTTAGAGAAAATCGGTACTTACAATCCAAACACAAACCCAGCAACTATCGACTTAAACCTTGATAGTGCAGTGAAATGGTTACACAACGGTGCACAACCAACTGATACTGCTAAAGCAATTCTTTCTTACAAAGGAGCTTTATTGAAGCATCACCTTGATGGTGGTATTCGTAAAGGTGCCTTAACGCAAGAGCAAGCTGATGCAAAATTAGCTGCTTGGTTAGAAGCTAAAAACGGAACTGTTGATGCTAAAAAAGATGGTTTATCAAAAGCGCAAGCTGATGTTAAAGCTAAAGCTTTCAAAGCAGAACAAGAAGTTAACGCTAAACGTTTAGCTGCAGCTGCTCAAGCAGAAGCTGACGCTATCGCTGCTGCAAACCCAGTTGCTGAAGAAGTAGCTGAAGTTGAAGCTTCAACTGAAGAAGCTCCTGCTGCAGAAGAAAACAACGAAGAAACTCAAGCATAATTTTATAAGCGACGATGCGTAAAGAAGATTGTTTCTATTTAGGTAAAATCGCTAAAAAATTTAGTTTCAAAGGGGAAGTTCTTGCCTATTTAGACACGGACGAACCTGAGTTATACGAAAACTTGGAATCAGTGTTTGTTGAATGCAACAAACACTTGGTTCCTTTTTTTATTGAAAATAGCTCACTTCACAAAAACGATTTTCTGAGAATTCGTTTTGAAGATATCAATACCGAAGACGAAGCGGAAGCTTTATTAGGTAATGATCTTTATCTTCCATTAAAAATGTTACCCAAACTTACCGGCAATAAATTTTACTTCCACGAAGTTATCGGATTTGAAATAGAAGACAAACGCCTAGGTTATGTAGGAGACATTCAATCCATCAATGATACTACTGCACAACCATTATTTGAAGTACTCAAAGGTGATGTAGAAATTCTTATCCCAATGATTGACCATTTTTTAGTCAAAATTGATCGTGAGAATAAAAAAGTTATCATGGACTTACCGGAAGGCTTAATCGAAATGTATTTGTAGAAAGGTTTGATCGATTTGTCAACTCATCGTTTAACCAAATAAAACTCAATACTTCATGTCTCCATTCCAATTCAAACAATTCTCTCTTGAACAAGACCGTTGCGCCATGAAAGTGGGCACCGATGGAGTATTATTAGGCGCTTGGACACCATTAGAAAATAACCCTTTTAGTATTTTAGATATTGGTGCCGGAACCGGACTGATTGCATTAATGCTTGCTCAAAGAAGTCAGGCCGAGCAAATTGACGCGCTTGAAATCGACGAAGAAGCCTATGAACAATCGGTTGATAATTTCGAAAACTCTCCTTGGAGTGATCGCTTATTTTGTTTTCATGCTGGTTTAGATGAGTTCGTTGAAGAGCCCGAAGACGAATACGATTTAATTGTTTCCAATCCTCCCTTTTATAGTGAAGATTATAAAACCGAATGCGAACAAAGAGATAAAGCACGCTTTCAAGACGCCCTACCCTTTGAAGATTTAATTGAAGCCGCTGCATTACTACTGTCAGAAAACGGAATTTTATCGGTAATTATTCCTTTTAAAGAAGAACAAAAATTTTTGGCTTTAGCCAAGGAAGGCGATTTATTCCCTATTAAAATCACCCGTGTAAAAGGAACACCTACCAGCGAAATTAAACGGAGTCTTTTGGCTTTTAGCCGAAATGAAAAACTTGATTTCCTGATTGATGAATTAATTATCGAAACTTCAAGACATATATATACTACTCCATACATCGAATTGACTCAGGCGTTTTATTTGAAGATGTAATTCTTCATCCGTTATACTACAAGGGAAAAAAAGGCTTTTCCATTTTAAAAATTATTTATTTTTATTTTATTTTCTTACTTCAGCTTTCTTCTATTAAATTAGTAAGAGCCTAATCCCTGTATTTTTTTATTTAAAAATAAAAATATAACAATTTTTAATCGTTTTGTTATATTTCTTTACGTAAATTTGTATCATAAAAACACGGAATTTTGGTTGTTCTACTTTAAGAATAGCGAACTACATATAACACAGTATTACTAAACAAATAAAAGCTACCTATGAAACCAGATTTATTTCAAGCGCCAGATTATTACTTATTAGACGATTTATTGTCTGAGGAACACAAACTAGTACGTGATTCTGCGCGTGCATGGGTAAAAAAAGAAGTTTCTCCGATTATTGAAGAATATGCACAAAGAGCTGAATTTCCAAAACAAATTGTAAAAGGTTTGGGGGAGATAGGTGGTTTTGGACCTTATATTCCTGTTGAATACGGTGGCGCAGGTTTAGACCAAATCTCCTACGGATTAATCATGCAAGAAATTGAGCGTGGCGATTCAGGTGTTCGTTCTACCTCATCAGTACAGTCTTCATTAGTAATGTATCCTATTTGGAAATACGGAAATGAGGAACAAAGAATGAAATATTTACCAAAACTAGCTACTGGGGAATTCATTGGTTGTTTTGGTTTAACAGAACCAAATTATGGCTCTGATCCAGGAAGCATGATCACCAACTTCAAAGACATGGGAGACCATTATTTATTAAATGGTGCTAAAATGTGGATTTCAAATGCTCCATTTGCAGATATCGCTGTGGTATGGGCTAAAAATGAAGAAGGAAGAATACACGGACTAATTGTAGAACGTGGAATGGAAGGGTTTTCAACGCCAGAAACACATAACAAATGGTCATTACGCGCATCAGCAACTGGAGAACTAATCTTTGACAATGTGAAAGTTCCTAAAGCTAATTTATTACCTAACAAATCTGGATTAGGAGCACCCCTTGGTTGCTTGGATTCAGCACGTTACGGAATAGCTTGGGGCGCGATAGGTGCTGCGATGGATTGTTACGATACGGCCTTGCGTTACGCGAAAGAAAGAATACAGTTTGACAAACCTATAGCCGGAACTCAATTGCAACAAAAGAAATTAGCTGAAATGATTACTGAAATCACGAAAGCTCAATTACTGACTTGGAGATTAGGTGTACTTAGAAATGAAGGAAAAGCAACTACCGCTCAAATTTCTATGGCTAAAAGAAACAATGTGGATATGGCAATCAACATAGCACGTGAAGCCAGACAAATTTTAGGCGGAATGGGAATTACAGGAGAATACTCAATTATGCGTCACATGATGAACTTAGAATCAGTAATTACTTACGAAGGAACGCATGATATTCATTTATTAATTACAGGGATGGATATCACTGGAATTCCAGCATTTAAGTAAAGTAAACAACTATTAAAGTATTTATAAAATTGATAGTAAAAGCTTCTTGGAAACAAGAAGCTTTCTTATTTTTACAGTCAAATTTAACCCTATGAATATTCAACATATAGAGGGCGCAATCACCCCTAAAAAAAACCAATTACTACAACACCCGTTGTACGAAAAAGTAAAAACAATTACGGATTTACATCAGTTTTTAGAAAATCATGTTTTTGCAGTTTGGGATTTCATGTCTTTGTTAAAAGCCCTACAATCCAAGTTAACCTGCACAACCACTCCGTGGTTTGCAACATCAAACCCAGAAACAAGGTATCTTATTAACGAAATTGTACTTGCTGAAGAAACTGATTTAACGATAGACGGACGTAGACAAAGTCATTACGAGATGTATATTGAAGCTATGCAAGATTGCGGTGCCAGTACAGTCGAAATAGACACCTTTTTATCTGAAGTACATTCCCTTCAAAACATTTTTGTTGCTATTAAAACGAGTACTTTACACCCAAAAATTAAAGCTTTTCTAGATTTTACATTCAGAGTAATTGAAGAAGGAAAATCACATGAAATTGCTGCGGCTTTTACGTTTGGTAGAGAAGATTTGATTCCGAATATGTTTCCTGTTATTTTGAAAAACTTTCAATCTAGCTTTCCTGATGTTGACCTCAGAAAATTGATTTACTACTTCGAAAGACATATCGAATTAGACTCGGATGAGCATGGTCCTATGGCTATGACAATGATCACTGAATTATGTGGAAACGATCCTCAAAAATGGGCTGAAGTTGAAGAAATATCGCTACTCGCTCTAGAAAAGAGAATCGGTTTATGGGACGCCATTGAAGAGACCATTAGCATGAAAGTTGAGATGGCGTAATACGTAAAAAAATACACTCTCCTATATTCTTTACAAAAAAAGTCCCAACACTATTGGGACTTTTTTTATTAATTCTCTGGAGCTAATTCTAGCTCGAGACCTTCTAGGCTTTCTGTTATAGGGATTTGACACCCTAAACGGCTGTTCGGTTTAACATAAAACGCCTCAGACAACATCGCTTCTTCATTATCTCCCATTTCTGGCAAGGCAACATCATTAAGTACGTAGCACTGGCAAGAAGCACACATGGCCATGCCGCCACAAGTTCCCTCTACAGGAAGCTCGTAAGCTTTACACAATTCCATAATGTTCATAGCCATATCTGTAGGAGCTTGCAAGTCATGCACCACCCCTTCTCTATCTTTAATTTTTATTAATACATCCATAAATTAATTATGCGTTTGTTAGTTGTGTGTTATAGGATTTGCATGAGGGGTAGAAGCTAGCTACCGAAGTAGCGCGTATAACCCGACCGTTTTTATAAAAAAGGCAAATCAGCCTAAAGTAAATTAGCCTTTTTTATAAAAAGGGGCATGCCCAAAATAATTATAGGATATTGACAACAGTTTCAATTTGAGGAGCAAACTTTTTGATAGTGGTTTCTACTCCGGCTTTCAATGTCATTTGGTTTACACTGCAACTGGTACACGCTCCTTCAAGACGCACTTTTACGTGTTTATCATCTTCAATGGAAATCAATGTAATATCGCCACCATCTGAATTCAAGAAAGGTCTAATTTCTTCGAGTGCTTTTTGAACTTCTATTGTTAATTCTTCTGTTGTCATATTTTTAATTTAAAGATTGAAAAATTAGAAAATTGAACACTTTGTATCAGGTTCAATTGTTCCTAATTTCAATTTATTTTTTCACTGCTGAGCAACCTGCCATGGTAGTGATTTTCACCGCTTCAGTAGCTGGCAAATTTTCATTTCTATTAACTACTTCTTGCACTACATTGCGCGTAATTTCTTGAAAAACTGATTCGATAACCGATCCTGTTTGCATTGCTGCAGGACGACCATAATCACCCGCCTCACGAATAGACTGTACAATAGGCACTTCTCCAAGGAAAGGCACTTCTAAATCGGCAGCTAGGTTTCTAGCTCCTTCTTGACCAAAGATATAGTATTTATTTTCAGGCAATTCTTCCGGTGTAAAATAAGCCATGTTTTCTACAATACCCAAAACTGGAACATTGATCGCTTCAGACATGAACATAGAGACTCCTTTTTTAGCATCGGCTAAAGCAACTGCTTGTGGCGTACTTACAATTACAACTCCTGTAATAGGCAACGATTGCACGATAGAAAGGTGAACATCTCCCGTTCCTGGAGGTAAATCAATTAATAAGAAATCGAGTTCTCCCCAATCCGCATCAAAAATCATTTGATTTAAGGCTTTTGAAGCCATAGGTCCTCTCCAAATCACTGCTTGGCTTGGCGAGGTAAAGAATCCAATTGAAAGCATCTTTATTTCGTAGCTTTCTACCGGTTTCATTTTTGACTTTCCGTCAATAGTAACCGAAATTGGTTTTTCGTTTTCTACATCAAACATGATTGGCATAGATGGTCCATAAATATCAGCGTCTAAGATACCCACTGAAAAACCCATTTTTGCTAAAGAAACCGCTAGGTTAGCTGTAACCGTAGATTTTCCTACTCCTCCTTTACCAGAAGCGACTCCGATGATATTTTTAATTCCAGGAATTGACTTCCCTTTGATCTCAGGCTTGTCTGGAACTTCAACCTTAGAGTTAATTTTTATTTTAGCTTCCGCAGATACCAATTCAAGAATTGCTTTTTTGATATCATCTTCGGCACGTTTTTTAATATGCATGGCTGGCGTATGTAACACTAGATCTACAACTACCTCATCGCCAAAAGTAATTACATTTGCAATTGCACCACTTTCAACCATATTTTTTCCTTCACCCGCTATAGTAATTGATTCTAAAGCTTTCAGGATGTCTTTTCTATCTAATTTCATTCTTCGTTTATTATTTTCAAAAGGCGTTTTAGCACCCAAATATTATCTTTATTTAAACTGATTTCAGATTGCAAAGATAACGGATTAAGTTCTTATTCTAAAGGATTTTGTATTGCATTTATTGATGCGGGAATTAACTGCCTTGATGAATTAACAAAACCGCATTATTAGAAATAAAAATGTACTATTAGCGCTTAAATTTGGACTTCAGGTTGCCAAAAATATTTTTCGAAATCGACAATCTGATTGTCAATTACTGTTATTCCTTCGCTCTCTAGTAACTGTTGCATGAGATTTGTTCCGTCGAAATGGAATTTACCCGTAAGCAATCCTTTTCTATTGACTACACGATGTGCTGGAACATCCTCCATATTATGAGAAGCATTCATCGCCCAACCGACCATTCGTGCGGATCGCGCTGCCCCAAGTGCTTTTGCAATCGCACCATAAGAAGTCACTCTCCCGTATGGAATTAACTTAGCAACAGCATATACTCGTTCAAAAAAATTATCGTTTGACATGGAACATTAGGGAATATCAAGCAAAATCAGATTTACGTTTTTGCACTATTTTATAAATAATATTGAATAATATTAAACAAGGTAATTATTGAAATAATTCCTGTAATACTACCAATTATGGTATTCATATTTTTTAACATATAATCGGCCTTGTTTTCAATATGTTGAAAAAACCGAATGTAACAGTAAAAAACTAGAGCCGAACCTAAAACAACTCCGCTAACGAAGGTAAAAACAAACAACGAATCAAAGCCAAAAAGTGCATAAGACGACAGCGTAATACTAATAAAAACATAATACGGAATGGGGAAAAAATTTAGAGCTGATAAAAGCATGCCCAAAAAGAAACGTTTTTGCGTGCTTTTTTTATCAATCTTGGCTTTTTTTAATTTTGGTTTTTTAGCGATCCATAAAAAATAAACAGTCAAAGACCCAAAAATACCAAATCCAACTTCACGTAATAAAGTAACAATATCTGGGCGAATATTGATTATTCGTGCAAATAAAATGGCTAAATACGCTTGAAAGAAAATAATTATAATAGCCCCTAAAACAAACCAATACGCATTTTTCTTACCTTCTTTCAGATTCACCTTAGCGGCAGTCATATTGATCAATCCAGGCGGAAGAATCCCTATAACTGCAGTAATAAAGCCTAAGAATAAGGGTAAAATGAAATTCATTTAATGGTTGTCAAACATTGAAAATGGGCTAACTATTCCAGCAAAAAAAGTATTATTATTCTTTAATTTTAAACCGAATATACGTAATTGCTTTGTTAACTTCCAAATATTGTTTCTCATAAAAAGTTTGAAATGCAGTAACTTCCTCCGGACTTCCTTCATTCACATACACATTATGGTTTGCATACAATACTTCGTGACCTTCACCATGAAGCAATCCTAAAGTGTAACCGTGCATGAATTCACTATCAGTCTTTAAGTTAACAACACCATCTTTTTTAAGAATCTTTTTATATAATTGCAAAAATTCCGAATTGGTCATGCGGTGTTTGGTTCTCTTGTATTTGATTTGAGGATCTGGAAAAGTAATCCAAATTTCATCTACTTCATTTTCTGCAAAAACGTGATTGATCAATTCGATTTGAGTTCGAATAAAAGCAACATTATGCAAACCTGTTTCTACCGCAGTTTTAGCACCACGCCAAAAACGAGCTCCTTTAATATCAATTCCAACAAAATTTTTATTAGGATATTTTTCAGCAAGACCCACAGAATATTCCCCTTTTCCACATCCCAATTCTAGTACTAACGGATTGTCATTCTTGAAGAATTCCGAATTCCATTTCCCTTTCAATGGAAATAAATCTCCTACCACTTCTTCTCTCGTTGGTTGAAAAACATTAGTAAATGTTTCGTTTTCCCTGAATCTCTTTAATTTATTTTTGCTTCCCACTTTTTTCAAATATTTTACTTCGTACAGTTTGACCTACAGGTCTCGGCTGGCAAAATTAATGAAATATATAAGAACGGAGGGCATCACTCCCACATATTTACATGAGAAGGAACGATATTGAACGATCTAGTAAAATAATTTATTGCTCTTTTAGTTTCCGAATCAAAGCTTCCTCAATAGGTGCCTTGATTTTTACGACAGCATTGACATCATCATTGGGAATAGTCATGGACAAAACATAATGTTGTATCTTCCATTCTGCACCTATTTTAACTAGAACTCCGGACCCTCTACACACTTTCATTTGCGTATTTAACAACTCATCAAACCAAGCCATCTTTCCGGATTTATGCACATAAATATGGCGCTCTAACATGGTAAAATTCCAAGCATTTCCTCTATCGAAATAAGGTTTAGCCCAGACTTTAAAATTTACCTTATTCCAATTTTCGGTAGCATCAGTTCCTATAAAAACTGCATCGGGGGTCATCATACTGAAATAACTATCATAGTTCGCCTCGGCTGCTGCTTTATGCCAACCGTCAAGAACAAAATTAATTTTTTCTTTGTCTTTATTTTGAGCGCGTAGTCCGGTTGAAAAAACAGAAAAAACAACAAATACCGCTATTATAACAATTGGGTTTTTCATGATAAATTGGAATTTGAATACTAATTATAGTTGTAAATATATACTATTTTGAAATTAACCAATAATACCAACCTAGAAACCTAATAATCCGTGCATTTTTAATTATTTTTACTCTTTCCATTGATAAGAAATCCACAAAGTATGAGAAATTCCTTAGCCCCTTTTATTCTGTTGATTTCGATACTCTTACTTACATGTACCTCTTGTAAGAAAAAAGAATATGCTCCAATTGCTATTATTAAAGACGACTTAAAATCACCTTTTGATAGCACCTTAGTTCAGCAATTTTTTGACAAACATCCAAAATTAAACGAATTCAAAGCGGATGTTACTCAATTGTATCGCAAGCATCAATACCATTATATATGGTACGACAAGAATGGCATCAATGAGTTTGGTAATTTATTACATAATAAAATCAATACGCTAGAAGAAGAAGGAATAGAACATACTGTACCTTACAAAATAGAATTTGACCAGATCTACAACAATTATACAAACTCGAAAAAGCCAAATATTAATACAGAGCTATTGAATTCAGCCCTTTACTTCTATTACACCAATACGGTATATCATGGCTTGGATACTAATAAATCAACAGCCATGGAATGGCATTTGCCGCGAAAAAAACAATCGTATGTCAATTATCTCGATTCTTTATTAACGAATCCGGGGTTAATCAATAAAAATGAAAAGGGACTAATTGCTCAATATTTCCTACTAAAAAATGTATTGAAGAAATACCGCGAAATAGAAAAACAGGGAGGATGGGAACCTATAACTACTGATTCATCAATTAGCGCGTACAAGGTGGGTGATAGCTCAAAGGTAATTGCCCAAATAAGACATCGCCTATTTATTTCAGGAGATATCGCTACCGATTCTAAAAAACCTATTTATGATAAAGAATTATCCAAAGGTGTTTTGAAATATAAAAAACGCATTGGCAGTTTTGCGAGCACCATCATTCTGCAAAAACACATTAAAGAATTAAATATCCCTATTAGTCAAAGGATAAAAACTATAATCATCAACATGGAACGTTGCCGATGGGTTTCAAATGACATTTTTAAGAACAAAGAATTTATTGCCATCAATATTCCCTCTTACCAACTGAGCTACTTTATCGATGGAAAACCAGCTTTACGTTTAAAAGCAGTTGTGGGAAAAGCACTGAATAAAACAGTCATCTTTAGTGCACCGATGAAATATATCGTTTTTAGTCCGTATTGGAATGTTCCTAAAAGTATACTCGATAAAGAAATCCTTCCTGGTATTGAAAAAAACGAAAACTATCTTGCTGACCATAATATGGAATGGAACAATGATAATGTCCGACAAAAACCAGGGCCAAAAAATTCGTTGGGTCTTATTAAGTTTTTATTCCCTAATTCAAATGATATTTACTTGCACGATACTCCCTCAAAAAACCTATTTGAACGAGAAGATAGAGCTTTTAGTCATGGCTGTATCCGGATTCAAAATCCGAACACCTTAGCCGAACTAATTCTCAGGAATGATAAAAATTGGGATGCTGCAAAAATTGAAGAAGCAATGAATCGCGGCGTAGAATCTTGGTACACCCTTAAAAACAAAATTCCCGTTTATATTGGTTATTTTACTGCTTGGGTCGATGAAGATAATAACGTTCGTTTTTATGAAGACGTATATAAACGAGACGAGGCACTAGCCTCCTTATTATTCGTGAAATAAATGTATTTTTGTTTATCAAAAAAAAAAGACACTTTCTAATAAATAGAAAGTGTCTTTTTTTTTGACTTTAAAGTCTTTATCCTAATGTGCTTTTTGTTTTTCAAAAGCAGTTGTAAGTACTTTTTTCATTTTGTCTAAAGCACCATGAAACGCTTTTTCAGTAACATCCGCATAATCCGAAACTACTAATGGTTGCATTCCTGCTGGTCGTGCTTCAATTAAACATTTTTTATCATGAGTACCTATTTTTTCACCATTCTCATCTGAAAAATGTACTTCTATTCGCGTCACTTTATCATCAAAACGGGATAATGATTTTCCTAATTCGGCAGAAAAATAAGCTTCTAATCTATCGTGTCCTTCTACATTTTTGTCAGTGTTAATCTGTATTTTCATAGTATTATGTGTTTAATGATTGTTTCTCAAATCTAATGTAAATTACCCTAAAAAACGAGCCTATTAATAAAACATTATGAAAAGAAATTTAAATTCTGTTTTCTGTTACAGCCTTAGTAATTAGGTATTAAAACTGTCCTGTCTACTACTTTTTCGTATCTTTATACCTGATAATCAATGTATAACAAAAATGAAAGGCAACGTAATTCCATTCCTTTTGTCCATTAGCTGCTTTTTTTTATTGGGTTTTTCCCAAAACCTAAAAGCGAGTAGTGAAACTATTGCTTTTGATTATCAAAAAGTCCCCCGATTCCATCCGATTCCTTTTGACAGTACACTAATTACTCCTTTTTTTAAAAAATATTCAAAGTTCAGCTTTCTAAAACCAGAAGTACTTCAACTCTATAGAAAACACCAATATGAGTACATATGGCATGATAGTAC
>CAWURM010000065.1:0-4229 GCA_963924965.1 uncultured Flavobacterium sp. | reverse complement strand
ATTAGACAAAGATGTCGTTAAAGTGTATGTCTACAACCGAAGAAAAGGGAAACGACCTGAAGGTGAAGTAATTGAAGTAATTGAAAGAAATAAAACTGATATTGTTGGTGTAATTGACATACAAAAGAATTTCTCTTTTGTATCGACAGCCAATCCAAAAATGTACACGGATATTTTTATTCCAAAAGATAAAATAGGAGAGGCAGAACAAGGTGATGTGGTTTTAGTTCATATCGAAGATTGGCCAGCAAGAGCTGATAGTCCTTTTGGCCGCGTTATAAAAGTGTTAGGGAAACCTGGAGAACACGATACAGAAATCCATGCCATTTTAGCCGAATATGGTTTACCGTCTGAATTTCCAATTGAGGTGGAAACTTATGCACAAAAAATAGATACTTCGATCACAGCTGCTGAAATTGCGAATCGAAGAGACATGCGTGATACTTTGACATTCACCATTGATCCCAAAGATGCTAAAGATTTTGATGATGCTTTATCGTTTAAAAAATTAGAAAATGGAAACTACGAAATTGGTATTCATATTGCTGATGTTTCGTATTATTTAGAAGAAGGAACAATACTGGATGATGAGGCCTATCAACGTGCCACCTCTGTTTATTTAGTGGATCGAGTAGTACCTATGTTACCGGAAGTATTATCAAACTTTGCTTGTTCCTTACGTCCACAAGAAGAGAAATATACATTCTCAGCTGTTTTTGAAATCTCTGAAAAAAGTGAAGTGATCAACCAATGGTTTGGTCGTACTGTAATTTACTCTGATCAACGATTTGCTTACGAAGAAGCGCAATACATCATAGAGACAAAAGAAGATACCATTCCAGAAGAAATTTCGATAACTGGTAGTTCTTATCAAGTTTCACCAGAAATTGTAGCAGCAACGCTAAAACTGGATGAATTAGCGAAGATATTTAGACGAAAAAGAATGAACGATGGAGCCATCTCATTTGATAAAGTAGAAGTAAAATTCAACTTAAGCGAAGAAGGGGAACCAGAAGGAGTTTATTTTAAAGTGTCCAAAGATGCCAATCATTTGATTGAAGAATTCATGCTTTTAGCCAATAAGAAAGTGGCAGAATTCATTGGAAAACAAAAGAAAACTTTTATTTATAGAATTCACGATGAACCAAATGAAGATAAACTGTTTGCGATGCAAGCACTTATTTCTAAATTTGGTTATAAAATGGATTTTCAACAAGGGTCTATTTCTCAAGCGTTGAATAAATTAATGGAAGATGTAAATGGTAAAAAAGAGCAAAATTTAATTGATACTTTAGCCATTCGTTCCATGAGTAAAGCCAAATATTCTACAGATAATATTGGTCATTACGGATTAGCATTCGATTATTATTCTCATTTTACTTCACCAATTCGTCGTTATCCAGACGTTATGGTACACCGTTTGCTACAGTTTTATTTAGATGGAGCCAAATCAGCCGATGAAGAATTGTATGAAACCAAGTGTTTACATTGTTCTACTATGGAAGGTTTAGCCACTAATGCCGAAAGAGATTCGATCAAATACATGCAAGTTAAATACATGCAAGATCATCAAGATCAGGAGTTTTTAGGTGTTATTTCAGGAGTTACGGAATGGGGTATTTATGTTGAAATCATCGAAAATAAATGCGAAGGAATGGTACGTATTCGTGATATAAAAGACGACTACTACACCTTTGATGAAAAACAATATGCATTGGTTGGAGCAACTTCTAATCAATTATTACAATTAGGAGACGAAATTTTCGTTAAAGTTAAAAATGCCGATTTGGTTAAAAAACAATTGGATTTTAATTTTTTAAGAAGAATTAGTGAACCCGAAAAAGAATAAAATATGAAAAAAATACTGATTTTAGTAGTGGTCTTAGTAGTACAAACTACATTTGCACAAGTAACTAAAAACCTAGGAGATTTTAATACTGTTAAAGTTTTTGATAAACTGAATGTAAAATTAATTGCCGCTTCAGAGAATAAAGCAATAATTACTGGCGATAGAGAAGGGGAAGTAGAGTTTGTAAATAAAAATGGAGAGCTTAAAATAAGAATGCCATTTCCTAAATTACTATCAGGGGATGCTGTTTCTATTAAATTGTATTTTAAAACTATAGATGGAATTGCAGCAAGTGAAGGCTCTATTATTTCTAGTGATGCTGTTTTTTCAGGAACTATTTTAGATTTGAATGTTAGAGAAGGAGCACAGATTAGTTTACATTTAGAGGGTACAAAAAAAGTAAATGTTAAAGCGGTTAGTGGCGGAATAATTCAATTATCTGGAAATGCGGTGAATCAAGATGTGGTGATTATGTCAGGTGGAATTTTAGAAGCAAGGGAATTAGAAACCTCACAAACGTCAATAAACGTTTCTGCGGGAGGAAATGCTGAGATTAAAGCCAGTGTTTTAGTAGATGCAAAAGTGAAGGCAGGAGGGAACATCTATGTCTATGGAAGACCGGAGCAAATCAATAAAGAAACGCTTTTAGGTGGAAAAATTATAGAAAAAAATTAAATTGCAATCTTTTTATTCCAAAACAAATTTCAATTATTGATGATTAACGATATAGTATCCGGTATTCCTTGGGGAATTTTCTTAAGCTTTATGATAGGTCCTGTTTTTTTTATTTTACTGGAGACGAGTATCATAAAAGGATTTAGAGCGGCTTTGGTTTTTGATTTAGGGGTAGTTTTAGGGGATATTTTTTTTATTGCGATTGCTTATTTAGGTAGTTTTAGATTAATCCAAAGTTTAAAAGATAAACCAGCACTTTTTATATTTGGAGGTATATTGATGTTAGCGTATGGTGTTATTTCTTTTATCAGCTTACGAAAAGAAAAGAAAGTAAATACAGCAGAAATAGATCGAGAAATTATTAAAAAAAATTATTTTAGTCTATTTGCTAAAGGCTTCTTTCTTAACGTTATCAACATTGGAGTTTTAGGATTTTGGTTGGCTGTGATCATTTCTGTGGGACCAAAATTAGATATGGAAAATTCTAGAATGTTAACCTTTTTTAGTACAGTAATTATAACCTATTTATTGGTTGATTGTATAAAAATACTGTTAGCCAAGCAATTAAAATCAAAAATGACTCCTACTAATATTCTTAAAATTAAAAAAGGTATCAGTGTGGTTCTAATGGTTTTTGGAGTAGTACTAATCACTCAAGGTTGGTTTCCAAAGGAAAAAGAAATGGTTAAAAATGCTTTCCAAAAAATAGAAAAACACGAATAAAATAGAAAACAGAAATAGAAAAAAACGCTCAATTCGAGCGTTTTTTTTTATGTTTAGAATTTTAATTAATTAAAGTTTTACAGCGGGTGATTAAGAAAATTTAAATTCGAAAATAAAGTTGTATTGTTTAAAAGCTGGTGATTTTCTTTTATTAGTTAGTTGATCATTTTGAAGTAATTTTAAACAAAAAAAAACTTCTAACGGTTTGAATTTTATGGAGTTATCTTCCCAAGCTTCGTTACGGATTCGAACTTAAGTTTTATTTAATTTTAATTAAAAATTAAACATAAAAATCCTTTTCTTGCTTTGAAGGTTTTAGAGGTATCTCCCGAATGTTTGGGGCGGATTCGAACCTATGTTTTACTTGATTTTTATTTAAAATTAAACATAAAAATCCTTTTCTTGCTTTGAAGGTTTTAGAGTTATCTCCCGAATGTTTGGGGCGGATTCGAACCTATGTTTTACTTTATTTTTCTAAAAAATTACAAACAAAAAAAAACCTTCTCTTGCTTTGAAGGTTTTAGAGGCATCGTGCGGATTCGAACCCATGTTTTACTTGATTTTTATTTAAAATTAAACATAAAAATCCTTTTCTTGCTTTGAAGGTTTTAGAGTTATCTCGCGAAGCTTCGGAACGGATTCGAACTTATGTTTTACCTTATTTTTCAAAAAAATTACAAACAAATAAATCTTCTCTTGCTTTGAAGGTTTTAGAGTTATCTCGCGAAGCTTCGGGACGGATTCGAACCTATGTTTTACTTAATTTTTCTAAAAAATTACATACAAAAAAAATCTTCTCTTGCTTTGAAGGTTTTAGAGGCATCGTGCGGATTTGAACCTAAGTTTTATTTAATTTTTCTAAAAAATTACAAACAAAAAAAATCTTCTCTTGCTTTGAAGGTTTTAGAGGCATCGTGCGGATTCGAACCTATGTTTTACTTAATTTTTCTAAAAAATTACATACAAAAAAAATCTTCTCTTG
>CAWURM010000064.1:0-14353 GCA_963924965.1 uncultured Flavobacterium sp. | reverse complement strand
TATTTTATTCGGCTATAAAAATAATGCCTGCTGAATTTTCGGATGCAACCAAAAAAGATTTAACGGCTAGATATACTGCTGTAATTAATGATAAGTTGATCCCGCAGTATAAAAAAATGACTACGTTTCTTAAAAACGAATACCTACCCGCTTCCAGATCAACAAGTGGAATAGGGAGCTTGCCTTTTGGCAAAGACCTCTATGCAGCTTACGTAAAACAATGGACTACCACCGAAATGACCCCAGAGGAAATTCATGAATTAGGATTAAAAGAGGTGGCTCGTTTACATGCCGAAATGGAAAAAGTAAAAACCCAAGTAGGATTTAAAGGTACCTTAATGGAGTTTTTTGACTATGTAAGAAACAAACCAGAATTAAAACCTTTCAAAAAACCAGAAGAAGTAATCGCTAATTTTGAAAGAATCTACAGCGTGATAAAACCGAATGTAGATAAGCTATTCTCCTTGCAACCTAAAACAAAATTTGAGATTAGAAGAACGGAAGCTTTTAGGGAAAAAACAGCTAGTGCTGAATATATGCAGGGAACCGCTGACGGGACTCGTCCGGGAATTTTTTACGTTCCAATTACCGATGTAAAAGAATACAATATGTACGGTGATGAAGATTTATTTTTACATGAAGCCGTTCCGGGTCATCATTTCCAAATTTCATTACAGCAGGAGAACAACTCACTCCCTGATTTTAGAAAATTCAATTGGTTTGGTGCTTATGGCGAAGGCTGGGCTTTGTATACTGAAAGCTTGGGGAAAGAACTTGGATTGTATCAAGATCCGTATCAGTATTTTGGAATGTTAGGGAATGAAATGCACCGTGCGGTGCGCTTAGTTGTTGATACCGGTATGCACAGCAAAGGATGGACCAGAGAGCAGGCAATAAAATATTCATTAGAAAATGAGGCCGAAAGTGAAGCTAGTATAACTGTAGAAATAGAGCGTTATATGGCGATTCCTGGACAAGCCTTGTCTTACAAAATAGGGCAACTTAAGATCATGGAATTGCGAAAAAGAGCACAAGATAAAATGGGCCCAAAATTTGATATTAAAAAATTTCATCAAAAAGTACTAGAATCTGGCGTTATGCCGCTGGCATTATTAGAAAACAAAATTGACAATTGGATAAATGAAACTAAATAAACATAGAATGAAAAAAATATTGCTTAACACCTTATTACTCTCTTGTATTGCATTCAGCGGAAACGCACAACGAATCCTAGACAGCATGGATCCAACCTCCTCTGGAGCCTTGTTTAGAAACAATGTTTTAAATCAAAATGACAACATAAAAATTGAAGGTTCAAAATACATTGTTGCAGAATTTAGATTAGCTGAAGTTTCGGGAGTACCGCAACAAATTATGGTGCGATACGACGCATTGACAGACATGATAGAAGTACAAAATGAAAAAAAAGAACTTTTTTCCCTCGTGAAACAAGCCCCTTTTACAACAATCACCATTATTCCTAATCATACCATTAAGCTCCTAAGTTATAAAGCGAAGGAGGCTGAAATAAATGGCTATTTGGTTGAATTGTATAATGCAAATGACATTGCTTTATATAGGCGAGATAGAATTATTTTCCAAAAAGGCAAAGAGGCGGTTAATTCCTATGTCACAGCAACACCAGCGAAATACGACAGACCAAATAGCGAATACTACTTGAGTTTAAAAAACGCTATTGCGACGCCGATGCCGAAAAACAAAAAAGAATTTCAAGAACTTTATCCCTTAAAAAAAGAAGAAATTGCTAACTACCTCAAGCAAAACAATTATTCTTTAAAAGATGAAAAAAGTATTATAGAAATGGCGAAATATATCTCCAATTTCTAATTCCCATAAAAAAAGCTTCTCAATTGAGAAGCTTTTTGTTTTTTTGACAAACAGCTGCTACAAGTAAAAAAAGAACAAAATAGCAGCCCTAAAAAGCAAAAAAGCTCCATTTTATAATTATTTTAGCAGCTCTTGAAACTCAATAAAATCAGCATGAGCTCCAATAAATCTTTAAAAGAGATAGCACTATTATTTTTAAAATTAGGCATAATTGGTTTTGGGGGCCCTGCAGCTCACATTGCCATGATGCGACAAGAGGTTGTAGTTAAGAAAAAATGGCTAACAGAGGAGTATTTTTTAGACCTCATAGGAGCAACCAGTCTAATTCCGGGACCTAATAGCACTGAAATGGCAATTCATATTGGCCGTGAAAGAGGCGGAATCAAAGGACTAGTCATTGCTGGAATCTGTTTTATCATGCCAGCGGTTCTTATCACAGGTTTTCTGGCTTATTTATACAAAGAATATGGTCAACTACCCGAAGGACAAGCTTTTTTATATGGCATTAAACCCGCAATTATAGCTATTATACTCGCTGCCATCTACCCTTTGGCAAAAAAATCGGTAAAAACGAAACAACTGGCTGTTCTTGGATTACTAGCTTTAGCAATATCATTATTAAATTTTAATGAAATATATATTTTATTTGGCGCTGGTTTTTTGGCCTTAGGGTATTCTAAAATTAAAAATAAACAGGTCATCAGTCTGATTCCGATTACTGGATTTCATATTGTAAAAACCACTTTGGTTACCGCAACCAATTGGAATTTATTCCTAATATTTTTAAAAATCGGAGCTATTTTATATGGAAGTGGTTATGTTCTTTTTGCATTTCTTGATACCGAATTAGTTACAACCGGCATTATGTCAAGAGCCACATTAGTAGATGCCATCGCTATTGGTCAATTCACACCAGGACCAGTTTTCTCTTCTGTCACTTTTATCGGCTACCAAATAAATGGGCTGATTGGCGCCGTTGTTTCCACGATTGCCATCTTTGTTCCTTCCTTTCTATTTGTAGCATTACTCAATCCGTTGGTAAAAAAATTAAGAAGTTCAGCATCAATTGCTGTTTTTCTTGACGCAGTAAATGTAGCTTCGGTTGCTATTATAATCGCCATCTGTTATAAAATGGGTAGGGATTCCATCATAGATTGGCGAACCTTAATCATCTTGATTATTAGCACAATAATTGTTTTTAAATTTCCAAAAACCAATAGTGCATTGGTAGTTTTATTGGGAGCGATTGCGGGATATGTATTACTATTTTTGAGCTAAGAAAAAGCGCTACTCACTCTAAAACACCTTTCTTTTTTATCTTCAGTTACCATCCCAAATAGTCGGCGCATCATTTCAACGATTCGCCATACCTACTTATACTCCTTTGAATATAAATGGAATTTAAATAGTCTAAGTTGAAAATATTAACTAAATTTAATATATTGATTTTTAGCATTTTAAATATTTGTTTTATGAAAAAAAGTAACAAATACTTGATGTTTTCTATTTCAATTAGCATGCTATTAAGTTGCAATGGTGATGCTTTTGTTGATGACATCAATCTTAAATTTTGCGGTAAATGCGCAAACACAGGACGGTGGACTATTGACAGCTTAGATTTCAATCCGTGCTTTTCTACAAAACCCGAATGTTTAGATTACGCCGCGAAAAATGGGTATTCAGACAAAGGATGTGTCTTATGCAACTAAAAATAAGGATGTAACAAAAAAAAGCTTCTCGAATGAGAAGCTTTTTTTGTGCGGATAATAGGACTCGAACCTACACGCCTTGCGGCACCAGATCCTAAGTCTGGCATGTCTACCAATTTCACCATATCCGCGTAATTAATTCACTAAACTCTTATTTAAAAGAGGAGTTCATTGAACTGGTGTTTGTGGGTGCAAATATAATCATATCTTCCAACATTCAAAGTAATTTTTCAAAAAAATTTATTATTCAATTTTTTGTACTTTTGAGACACAAAAAATACAATTAAATGAAAAATATAAAGTCATACGTTCAAGAAAACAAAGACCGTTTTATCAACGAATTAATCGAATTATTAAAGATCCCGTCAGTAAGTGCTGATAGCGCTTACTCTCAAGATGTTATCGACACTTCAGAGGCTGTAAAACTTAGCCTTGAAAAAGCTGGATGCGATTTTGTAGAAATATGCGAGACGGATGGATACCCCATTGTATATGGCGAAAAATTAATCGACCCTACATTGCCTACTATCTTGGTGTACGGTCATTACGATGTGCAACCGGCAGATCCAATCGAGTTATGGAATTCTCCTCCATTCGAACCTGTTATAAAAACGACTGATATTCATCCTGAAGGAGCTATTTTTGCTCGTGGCGCTTGTGATGATAAAGGCCAAATGTATATGCACGTAAAAGCTTTTGAATACATGATTCAAAACAACAACTTGCCATGTAACGTAAAATTCATGATTGAAGGCGAAGAAGAAGTAGGAAGCGTTAACTTAAAAACATTTGTTGAAAACAATACCGAGAAACTAAAGAATGACGTCATCCTGATTTCTGATACCGGAATGATTTCTAATCAGCAACCGTCAATCACCACAGGCTTACGTGGTTTAAGCTATGTTGAAGTCGAGGTTACAGGTCCTAACCGTGATCTACATTCGGGGTTGTATGGTGGTGCTGTGGCCAACCCAATCAATATTTTATCTAAAATGATTGCGTCACTTCATGACGAGAACAACCATATTACCATTCCTGGTTTCTATGACAATGTAGAAGAATTATCTCTTGAAGAAAGAGCCGAAATGGCCAAAGCGCCTTTCAGCCTGGAAAAATATAAAAACGCCTTAAATCTAAACGATGTTTATGGCGAAAAAGGATACACAACTAACGAAAGAAACTCTATTCGTCCTACGCTTGACGTAAACGGAATCTGGGGTGGCTACACTGGTGAGGGTGCAAAAACCGTTATTGCTAGTCAAGCATTTGCTAAAATCTCTATGCGATTAGTCCCTAACCAAGAATGGGAACAAATCACTGAATTGTTCACAAAACATTTTATGAGCATCGCTCCTGCTGGTGTAACCGTTACCGTAAAACCGCATCATGGAGGTCAAGGTTACGTGACGCCTATCGACAGCATTGGCTACCAAGCGGCTAACATGGCTTATACCGAAACCTTTGGTACGCCTGCCATTCCGGTGCGTTCTGGTGGTAGTATCCCTATCGTTGCCTTATTCGAAAAAGAACTAAAAAGCAAAACTATTTTAATGGGATTTGGTTTAGATAGTGATGCGATTCACTCGCCAAACGAACATTTTGGAATTTTCAATTACTTAAAAGGAATCGAAACAATTCCGTTGTTCTACAAATATTTTGTGGAGTTAAGTGAAAAATAAACGGTTTTAAATCTAGCGCAGTCGTGTCAAATCGAGCGCAGTCGTCTCAAATCGAGCGCAGTCGAGATTCATCTCAAAACATACAATCATAATCCGCTCCCTAATGAGCGGATTTTTTTTTGGGCGTTACCCGCCGACAAAAGCGGGTCAGGCTTTCCGCTACAATCTTTTTATTTTATGAAAAATAAAATAAAAAGGATTTCCACTGCAATCCTTAACGCAAACCACTACCCTGCAAATAATTACAAATAAATTTGTTTTATTAAAAATATAACTCTACATTTGTAGAGCAATGTTTAATAATGTAGAGCAAATGAGAAAATACAGTCTCTTTCTTTTCCTGATTTTGATTTGTACTTCGTGTAAAACACCAAGCACCAATCAGGTGTTAAATAAAAAAAGACAAGGATTGTGGATTGAAACCTACGCAGTAGATAGTGCTAACCACAAATCCATTGGAACCTATAAAAATGACGATCCCATAAAAAAATGGCGCTACTTTTTAAACGGCAAACTCATTAAAAAAGAACGATACCGTAAAAATTATTGTAGTACAAAATTCTTTCACGAAAACGGAAAACGACGCGCTAAAGGAATCACTCGCTTGGATCAAAACGGAAAAGAAATTCATTGGTATTATTCTGGAACTTGGAACTATTAAAATAATAAAGGACAATTAGAAATAACTCGAACGTACAAAAATGGAGATTTAATCTCAGAAACAATCAAATAATCATTCTTTAAAAAAATATACAATGCAACAACTCACGAACGCCGAAGAACAACTAATGGAACATTTGTGGCAACTGGAAAAAGCATTCATGAAAGATTTACTAGAAGCTTTCCCAGAACCAAAACCAAAAACAACTACCGTTGCTACTTTATTGAAACGCATGATCGACAAAGAGTTTGTGGCCTATAAAGAGTTTGGTAATTCCAGAGAATATTATCCTTTGGTAAAAAAAACCGACTATTTCTCTAAACACGTCAACGGACTCATTAGTAGTTTTTTCAACAATTCAGCCTCCCAATTTGCTTCATTTTTCACAAAAGAAACGAACCTCTCATCGACAGAACTAGAAGATTTAAGAAAAATAATCGACAGCGAAATCTTAAAAAAGAAAAAATGATAGACTTTTTAATCAAATCGACCCTTTCTTTAACGGTGCTTTTGGCAGTATACCATCTTGTTTTAGAAAAAGAAAAAATACATCAATTCAATCGGTATTACTTGCTGTTTTGTCTCGTATTCTCCTTTGTCATTCCGTTCATCACTTTTGAAATTATTCAAGAAACCAGCCATGAACTAATCAAAAAACCAGTAATAATCACAGGAGAGACGACTATGACCGTTTTAAAGGATCAAACCGATTATTGGATGATAGCGTTATGGTCTATTTATGGCATTATCACTATGGTTTTTGCCTACCGCTTTGTTAAAAATATCTCTAAACTAATCTATAAACAAAGAAACAATGCGACTGTAGCATACAAAAACGCAAGCCTGATTTTATTAGACGAAAAAATACTACCTCACACTTTTTTAAACTGTATTTTCATTAACAAAGAGGCGTATTATACACGAAAAATTGAAGAAGAACTTTACACGCATGAACTCATTCATGTTACCCAAAAACACACAATAGACATTTTGTTAATCGAAACAATTAGAGTGTTTTTTTGGTTCAACCCATTATTTCTATTGTACAAAAAAGCAATCCAACTCAATCATGAATTCCTTGCTGATGAGCAGGTTGTAACAGCATATAACAATGTTCCATTCTACCAGAATTTATTACTATCGGTAGCCCATGTGAACACAAACTATTACTTGGCCAGTAATTTGAATTATTCAATAACTAAAAAACGATTTATTATGATGACAAAAACCACATCTGCAATTAGAGCTACATTAAAAATAATAGTTCTGATTCCCCTATTTTCCGGCATCGTCTTTCTTTCCTGTGCTAAAAAAGTGGAGAAAGAACAAACAGTACAAAAAACAACAGAAACAAAAACTCCTATTAACGGAATGGAAAAATATTTTGAAGAAACCACCTTCAGTATCAAAGATGAAAACGGAAATACAATTTCAAATAAAAAGTTTAATGAACTAACAACTGAAGAGAAAAAAATGGTTCCACCGCCACCGCCACCTGCACCTCCAGCAGAACACAAACAAGAAATGACGGAACAACCTAACGAACCAATAAATCCCAAAGGTCCGCAGTTTGTTGAGATCAATATGCATAGCGATAAAATAGGTCATGCATACAACACTACTGAAGTAACAGAAAAACCAACATTTCCGGGTGGAATGGAAGCATTTTACAAATTTGTAGCACAGAATTACAAAATCTCTGACGAAGCATCTAACGTAAAATTAAAAGGAAAAGTTTACATCATTTTTACAGTGGAAAAAGATGGCTCCCTATCAGAGATTAAAAATCTGAGAGACATTGGATATGGCACTGGTGAAGAAGCAATTAGAGTACTTAAGATGAGTCCAAATTGGATTCCTGGTAAGTTAAACAGCGAACCTGTGCGCACACAATACAGTTTACCTATAACTATACAAACAGGTCCATAACAACCAAAAACAATAAATCCGCTTCAAATCGAAGCGGATCTATTCAACTAAAATCTAAAAAAAACTACTAACTAAAAAACGGCATCGGGTTTATACCCAAAATAAGGCATGGTTTGTTCTTTAAAAACAACACCATATTCTTCTAACTCTTTCAAAATAGGCAAATACACTTCTTTATTAATTGGTAACTGTACACCTGGAGTAGTGATTTTTCCATTCAATATTTGCAAAGTAGCCATAGCGACAGGTAAACCTACCGTTTTGGACATGGCCGTATACGTTTGATCATCACCAATACAAACCATCTTCGAATCAATTTGCTCCTTTACTCCATTGAGTTCATATCCAAATTTATGGTACATCACGATCATATCTTTGTCTTGTGGCTCTAACGTCCACTTATCACTTAATATTTTTTCTAAAATCTGAGCCGGTGTAGCATCCTTAAGACCAACAATCTTTTTATCATTAAACAAATCCAATTCTAATAATTTGTCCCACATGATATCATCTTGATCAATTTTCAGTATCAAACGTGTTTTGATCTCCACTGAATCCGTTGGGTGGTACGGCAAAAATGAATTGACAAATTTGCGGTAGCTCATGGTTTCTGAATTTTCCAAAACATAACTATCATCTGTCATCCCTAATTGTACAAACATATTCCAAGCTTTAGAAAAACCAACCTTTCTAATGGTTCCTCTGTATAAGGTAAGCACGTCATCCAACCCGTAAACAGAACGGTATTTTAAAGAATCCCTATTCGAATACGCCTCAAAACGTCCATAACCTTCTACTTCTAAAAATTCTGTGCGACGAAATAAATTGCAATACGGGATGTATTTGTATGCTCCTTCTTGGATAAATTTGGCTGCTCCACCTTGTCCCGCCAAAACCACATTTCGAGGTGCCCATGTAAATTTATAATTCCAACGATTCGTATCTGATTCAGGTGCAACCAGTCCTCCACAAAAAGATTCAAAGAGTAACATTTTACCGCCACGCTCTTTAATTTCATCAATTACTTTCATGGCACTCATATGATCTATTCCAGGGTCAAGACCTATTTCGTTCATAAAAATCAGATTATTCTCTTTGGCTGCAGCATCTAATTCCTGCATGGCATCACTAACATAAGAAGCTGTAACCAGACTTTTTTTACAATTGATGCAATCTCTAGCTACTTCAATATGTAAATGAGCCGGTAACATCGAAATTACGATATCTGCCTTTTGAATAGCTTCTTTCCTTTGATCAGCATTAAAGATATCTAATGCGATTGCAGTAGCATTAGGATGATTATTTGTTTTCTTTTGAGCCAAGTCCAAGGAAATATCACCAATAACAAGATGTAAATTCTCTTGCACCGCTTTATTTAAAAGATATTGTATCAATGAAGAAGCCGATCTTCCTGCGCCAATAATTAAAATTTGTCTCATGATTATAAAATTATAACACAAACATACAAAAATGTTGTATTTATAACAACAACTTGTTGTTAAAAGATAAATTAAAAATCAGGGGATAAATCATGTAAAAACTAAAACTTCATAAACTATTTTAAAAAATCTTTTACATCTAGTAATTATGAAATACTTTTACATAAAATACGATATAAAATGAATAAAAAGATAATCTCAACTGCAGCTATTTTAGGTATGATAGCGATTACTTTAGGAGCTTTTGGCGCACATGCCCTAAAAAAAATACTATCTATTGACCAACTTAGTACTTTTGAAACGGGTGTACGCTATCAAATGTACCACTCTCTGTTTTTAATCTTAATTGGCACCTTATCTGAACTAACGGAAAAAACAAAAAAAACCATCTATTATTTAGTCGTTTCTGGAGTGGTTTTCTTCTCTGGTTCTATCTATTTATTAGCTACAAATGATCTTACCTCATTAAATTTTAAAACTATCGGTTTCATAACCCCAATTGGTGGACTCCTATTAATACTGGGCTGGGGAGTGTTATTGTTGAATATTCTTAGGAAAAAATCATAAAATTTAGATAATCAAATTGTATCTAAAATATTAGTTCTACTTTTGTACTAAATAAATTAAACTACACAATACATAATTTTATGAATAATAACACACCGTTTACGCAATCGATTTCGCTAAATGATTTAGGGATCGAAAACGCAAAGATTCATTATCAATTATCAGCCAGCGAATTACACGAAATGACTATAGCTTTAGGCCAAGGAATTGAAAATTCTACTGGAGCTTTAGCTATTAATACAGGTAAATTTACAGGACGCTCTCCTGAAGACCGATTTATTGTAAAAGACAGCATTTCAGAAAACCAAGTTTGGTGGGGGAAAGTCAATATCCCGTTTGAACCATCAGCATTTGATGCTTTGTACAAAAAAGTAACCAATTATTTATCTCATAAAGAAGTTTTTGTAAGAGATTCTTATGTTTGTGCCGACCCAAATTATCGCCTAAACGTAAGAGTTGTGACAGAAACACCTTGGGCTAATTTATTTTGTTACAACATGTTTTTAAGACCAGAAGAACAGGAATTAGAAAACTTCAAACAAGACTGGACGGTAATTTGTGTCCCAGAATTTATGGCTGACCCTGCTACGGACGGAACACGTCAAAGCAATTTTGCCATTTTAAATTTCACAAAAAAAATAGTTCTTATTGGAGGAACGGGATATACTGGAGAAATGAAAAAAGGAATTTTTTCTGCTTTGAATTTTATACTTCCGGTAGACAAAAACACCTTACCAATGCACTGTAGTGCTAATGTAGGGGACAACGGAGATACTGCTATTTTCTTTGGATTGTCTGGAACGGGTAAAACGACCTTATCTGCAGATCCAAAAAGAAAACTAATCGGTGATGATGAACATGGCTGGACAAGTGAAAATACGGTTTTCAATTTTGAAGGTGGTTGTTATGCCAAAGTGGTTAACTTATCCGAAGAGAATGAGCCCGATATTTTTAGAGCGATCCGTAAAGGAGCTATATTAGAAAACGTGGTTTTCAAAACTGGAACTAACGAGGTAGATTATAAAGATGTTTCAATCACTCCCAACACAAGAGTTAGTTACCCTATTTATCATATAGATAACATTCAACCAGGTTCGATAGGTAAAAATCCTAAAAATATATTTTTCTTAACAGCAGATTCTTTCGGAATTTTACCTCCTATATCTCGATTGACACCTGGACAAGCTGCCTATCATTTTATCTCAGGATATACAGCAAAAGTAGCCGGTACAGAAGCTGGCGTAACAGAACCTCAACCAAATTTCTCTGCTTGTTTTGGTGCTCCGTTTATGCCTTTACATCCTACCAGATATGCTGAGATGTTAAGTAAAAAGATTCAAGAAGCTGATGTAAAAGTATGGTTAATCAATACCGGATGGACTGGCGGTGCATACGGAACTGGTAATCGTATGAAATTAAAATACACACGTGCTATGATTACAGCTGCCTTAAACGGAGAACTAGACACGGTGGATTATAAAAATCATGTGGTTTTTGGAATTGCAATCCCACAAAGTTGCCCTGAAGTTCCAAGTGAAATACTTAACCCAAGAAATACCTGGGAAAACAAAGACTTATACGACCAAAAAGCAATTGAATTGGGTCAAAAATTCAAAGCTAATTTTGCAAAATTCGAAGAATATGCTAATGCCGAAATTATGGCTGGAGCACCACAAATATAAGTTAACTATTAATTCAGCATGTAAAAGAGCTGTTCTTCGGAACAGCTCTTTTTGGTTTTACAAAAGCCTGTAATCAAAAACTAATGAGGTAATTATACCAAAACTGTATTTTTGGCGTTACATTTGCAGTCATCAATCAATCAAAATAATCAATCATGCTGAAACAATTTTTTATTGTCTGCTCCGGGGCCGACAAAAACATCCTAGAAGGATGCTCTGAAGGCGAACAAACCAAATATGTTGGGATTGGGGCCACAGTTTTCTTTACTGCAGTGATGGCTTTTATTGCAAGCTCTTACGCCCTATTTACGGTATTCGACACTATTTATCCAGCATTACTCTTTGGGCTTGTGTGGAGTTTACTTATTTTTAATCTAGATCGTTTTATTGTTTCTACAATTAGAAAAAGAGACACTTTTAGTAGTGAATTTTTTCAAGCAACACCGCGAATTATTTTAGCAATCATCATCGCAATTGTAATCTCAAAACCTTTAGAAATTAAAATCTTTGAAAAAGAAATCAATACTGTTTTATTGAAAGAGAAAAATGCAATGGCATTAGAAAACAAAAAGGAAGTTGCTAATTATTTTAAATCGGACTTAGATAAAAACAAAACAGAAATTGATCGCCTAAAACTAGAGATGATCCAAAAAGAAAAGGAAGTTAATTCCTATTACGAAACTTATATCGCAGAAGCTGAAGGAACAGCTGGAACAAAAAAATTAGGAAAAGGCCCTGTTTTTAAAGAAAAAATTGCAAAACATGACTTGGCTAAAAAAGAGTTAGATACTTTGCAAAAAAACAATCTAGCAAAGATTGCAGCATTAGATAAAACAGCATTGACACTACAAACAGATTTGGACAAAAAAGTAACAGAAACCCAGCCCATAATAGATGGATTTGACGGTTTAATGGCGCGAATTAATGCTTTGAATAAATTACCCTGGATTCCCTCTTTTTTCATCATGCTTCTTTTTCTAGCCATAGAAACGTCTCCTATAATTGCCAAATTGCTGTCGCCAAAAGGAGAATACGATTTTAAACTAGAAGATCTTGAAACGGCATTAAAAGCAACCTTAGACCAAGACAAATACCAACGTGCTTTATTAGTGAAAACAAGTGCGTCAATGCATGATAAAGTATACGAGGACATCGCTCAAGATAAAAATTTATATAATTTACAACGAAAAAATACAGCTGATTTATTAGAGCTACAGTCCAATAATTTTGTAGAAAAACAAAAGAGTACTTTATAATAAAAAAGAAACCCGACACATTTAAATGTGTCGGGTTTCTTTTTTATTATTGTCACGTTTACATATGACTCAAAATTTCTTTTTTATAAGCATCATATTCCCCTTGTAAAATCAAGCCATTATCTAATAGCTTTTTATAATTCTGCAACTTTTCAAAAAGTTCGTCTTGCGACAATTCACTTAAGGACTTGTCTTTACCCAATTCAGTCGCATCTTTATAATGTAGACTATCCGAGAAATCCGCATGAGAAACAGGAATGATTTCTGCAAAATTAGTAACTTCTTCTGTTTCTATTTCTTCAATAATTTCTTCTGTTGGAATATCTTCTTCTACAACTGTTGCATTGATAAGGCTTCCGGTTTTCAGAAAATCCATCTGTTCTTTAGCGAAGGTATATAATTTTCTTGCTTGCGTTTTTGGAATATAATCAATCGAAATGGTCAATTCATTTTTAGTCGAGAATGAAAATTCAGAACCTAAAATATTTTCTTTTACAAAAGCAGCGGATACATCCTCCCAATCATAATCTACGAAATCCATAGACAATCCTAAATTTTTAGGTTTGCACAGGATAATTCGCTTATTAGTTAAAACAATACTGTCAGGAAATACCGTAATAGCTGGTTTTTTTTGCACTCCTATGTAACCAACCTCCTCATTTTTCATTAATAAATCTTGCAGCTTGGCTGTGATTTTTTCAATTGCTTTAGGGTCTTGGTCTTCGTTTAAAAATTTTTTAATTTGCTCTTTCATAATTACTTGGGACTATTTAGCTCCATTTTTTTGCAAAAGTAAATCATTTTTATCTATAATGTATCGCGATTTGACCAATTTGAAAAACAATTTTCAAGGAATCTTTAAATGACAGTTTAGAACCATCTGCATGTATCCATCTTTTCAATGGTTGCTCACAAACTAACTTCTTAGTTTCCTCATCACCATATATTTTTTTCATGCGCATAAAAATTTCGACATCAAACAACCACTTGGTTAAAAATTTAGTTTGAAATGTATTTTCGATCACATCCTTACTCATAATTTTAGCACCACATTGCGTATCGTTAAATTCCATTCCAATTGTTTTACGAATAATCAAATTGATAATTTTACTAATGATTGCACGAGCTGATTCTTTGGTAATATCCGCTCCCATACGAGTCATTCTCGACCCACTAACAATTTTAAAATTAGAATTAGAAATTGTATTGACTAAATCGTGGAAATCTTCAAAATCCGTAGACAAATCGGCGTCCAAGAACCCGATGTAATCAAATTGATTTTGTTTTGCCAGATGCAACATTCCTAACCGAACGGCCTCAGCTTTACCACCATTTTTTTCACAGTCATAGATACTAATATGATCTTCATGCCCTTCTCTTAATTTTTCTAGAACTTCTAGCGTTTTGTCTTTAGAACCATCATTTACAAAACACAAATGATACCCTAAATTAGAATTCACAAAAGACTTGAACTCATCACTCAAAAGTCTTAACTCTTCATTATAACATGGTATCACCACACCAATACAGTTATTTTGAATGATTTGATTTTTCTTACTGTTGGTCGAAATTTTCTCTCCTGC
>CAWURM010000063.1:0-9510 GCA_963924965.1 uncultured Flavobacterium sp. | reverse complement strand
ATTCAAAACCTTCTACTTGCTTTCTTAATATTGCTGAAATTTCAGCAGGTTTGATTTCCGCCATCTTAATTTATAATTTAGACACTTAAATGTGCAATAAAACTAGTTACTTAATTCTCTTTTTAATACTTGTAATCTGTTAGCAACAGAAGCATTGTACTGCTTGTCACCTATTCTTAAAATAAACCCTCCAATGATTGAAGCGTCTACTGTATTTTCAATCGTAATTTTTTTATCAGATAATGAAGCAATTTTAGCTAAAACTTTAGCTTCTAATGCAGCATCCATAGGAATAGCTGTAGTAACCTTAGCTACTTCAACACCATTCATAATATCAAATAAAACATTGTACTCGTCTGCTACTGCTTCTAGAATTTCAAATCTCTTGTTTTCAAATAACAAATGAAATAAACTTTTAGTAACACCATTAGTAGTTGCAAAAACTTCTAATAAGGCATTTTCTTTAACCTCAACTTTTAATGTTGGGTTTTGAATAAAAGTGCTCAATTCTAGGTTTCCTTTTATAGTAGAAGCTATAGAATTCATATCATCACTAACTGCTTTAGCGACTCCCTTAGATTCTGCGATCTCTAGAATTGCTTTTGCATAACGAATTGCTGCTCTTGTACTTGCCATAATATTAGTTTAGCTTTACGTCACCTAACATTTTCTCTACTAATTTAGTTTGAGCTTCTTTGTTAGATAATTCGTCTTTCAATAATTTTTCTGCAATGTTCAACGATAAAGTAGAAACTTGAAGTTTCAACTCAGCCATAGCTGCATTTTTTTCACTTTCGATTGCCGCTTTTGCTTGTTCGATCATTTTAGATCCTTGAACTTGCGCTTCATTTTTTGCGTCAGCAACCATTTTCTCTTTCATTTCACGAGCATCTTTAAGCATGTTGTCACGCTCTAATCTTGCTTCTTGTAAAATACGTTGGTTATCAGCTTGAAGATTTTGCATTTCTTTTCTAGCATTTTCAGCAGAAAGCAATGCATTCTTAATTCCTTCTTCTCTATCATTAACTGCATCAAGAATTGGTTTCCAAGCGAATTTTTTTAATAAGAATATTAATCCAACAAAAATTAATATTTGCCAAATAAACAAACCAAACGAAAAATCATTAATTAACTTATCCATTATATATAATTATAAATTTTAAATTATCTTTTTTTATTGCACTCTGGCAATTTGTAATGTTTTAATTTTAAAACAATAGTTACAACCAACCGTTGTAACTATTGTTTTTATGGAATTTAATTAAGATGCGAATAACGCAGCGAAACCAATACCTTCAATAAGTGCAGCTGCAATAAGCATAGCTGTTTGGATTTTTCCAGAAGCTTCTGGTTGACGAGCAATAGCGTCCATTGCTGAACCACCAATTCTACCAATACCTAAACCTGCTCCGATTACAATTAATCCTGCTCCTACAATAGTTGGAATTTGCATAATATATATATTAAAAATTAAACATTCAATTTATTAATGAGCTTCATCATGATGATGCTCTTCATTACCTGCTCCAAAATAAAGTGCCGATAACATAGTAAAAATATACGCTTGTAAAAACGCTACTAATATTTCAAGAATAGAAAGTGCAAATGCAAGTCCAAAAGACAAACTACTTCCAATCCAGCTTTTAAAGATAAACATTAAACCAATAATACTCATCAAAACAACGTGTCCCGCTAATATATTAGCATACAAACGTATCATTAGTGAAAATGGCTTAATAATAGTTCCCAACAACTCAATAGGAGCTAAAATAAACTTCATTGGAGTTGGCACTCCTGGCATCCAGAAAATATGCGCCCAATAATTTTTATTTGCAGAAAAAGTTGTGATTAAATACGTTAACAAAGCCAATGAAGCTGTGATTGCAATATTTCCGGTAACATTAAAACCAAGAGGTGTTAATCCAAGAATATTTAAAAAGAAAATAAAGAAAAATATAGTTAACAAATAACTCATGTATTTTTTATATCCTTTTTCTCCAATATTTGGAATAGCAATCTCATCTCGTACATACAATACCAACGGTTCAAAAAATCGTCCCGCTCCTGAAGCAATTCCGCCATTTTTACTGTATGATTTTGCAAGACCTACAAACAAGAAAAACATCAAAACAGCAATACCTAAAATCCCTACAACACTTTTTGTAATAGAAAAATCTAGCGGCGTTTCATTTGTTGGATGACCGTGCTCTTCTGTTAAAGCTCCTGAAGCATCTGTTTTGTATATTTTTTCATGATTTAAAACGTAATAATTCCCATTACTTTCCGCTATTTCTTCACCATGGTGAAATTTAGCAGAAGAAAATACTTGCAATCCATTATCCCAAAGAATAACAGGTAATGAAAAACCATAGTGTTCTCCCGTTTCTTCATTTGAAGAAAAAGTAAAATCATGTGCATCCAAAAGGTGATGATTTACAAACGCCTTAATTTTAGACTTTACATCTGTTGGTTCTGCATGAGCTCCTTCATGCGTTTGTTCCGTTGCTTCGTGAGCCATTTCGGTATTCACTTTTACAGAATCCACTGCTGGATTTGCAAAACTCATTAAAGGAAGACACGCTACTAAAGTCGCTATTATAAATCTAAGTGGTTTGTTTGAAATCACCATAACTGTTAAATATCTTAATTTTTTACGTTTCTAAAATTTGGTGCAAAGGTACATTTTTTATTAATATTCAAAAGAATATAAAAAATTTATTTTTGTAATTATGCCCCCTACATACCTATTTACTGTTTTTCGTTTAATATTCGTATCGTTAGAATGGTCTCTATTGCTAAAAAGAGAGCAAATGTCACAAAAAAATTAATTTTCTCTATTGTGTTGTCGTACGTTTTTATTTGCAAGATAGGTTTTAATATGAGATAACAAAAAATCATCTTCACACTTGTACTTAAAAGAAAAGACATTCCTACATTATCAAAACTTCGTTCTTTCACCTTAATCAAGATGATAAAAACCACGCAGGATAAGACATAAAAAAATAAATAGAGGGATTCTAAAGAATATAGAAAACCATTATCGTTAATGTTGAGATAATTAAAAATATAGGCGTGCAACCCAAAAGCTATTACGGCTAGCACCGTTAAAAAAAATAATGGCTTGTAATTTTTTAAATTCATTGAAGTGAGTTTTTACCTTTTAAAAATAATTGGCAAATTCATTTTAAAATAAAATCTTTAATGTATGCCACTTTTGGCTGTTGATTTCATTAGATCAGAACGAGAATCCTCTATTGAGACTTATTGATCTCGTTTACTTGTCGGATTACATTATACAAGGCCAAGACAACTCCTACCATTACTAAAATTTTATTGAAGTATACTCTTGGATTGGGATAGTTTTCGTCAAGCCAATTTCCAAAATAAGCAAAAAGGAAAATGATAACTCCCATTTGAATAGGAATGTTAATAAGCGCGAGCCACTTACTAGCTTGTCTTTTGTTGGGTTTCTTGTCCATCCGTAATAATCAATTTTTTGACATCCGATTTCATTATACAAGAAGCGCTAAAATCAGCTCCAGGTTCTACAGAAAGTTTTCCAACTGTAACTTGGCCATGAATACTTGCCTTTGACTTGACATTAAGCACTTCTGCAACTTGAATAGTTCCATTGAATGTGCCTTCGATATCTGCATTGTTACAAATAATATCTCCCGTAATATTCCCTGTAGGACCAATGACTAATTTTCCGGTGGTGTGAAAATTTCCGGTTAGTTCTCCATCAAATCGAAAATCAGCTTTTGAAACAATATCTCCTTTTATAACGGTTCCTTCTACAATTCTATTGGTCTTTCCTAAAAGCTCAGTATAAGGCTTTGGTTTTTTATTAAACATAATCTATATTTTTAAAGCAAGATAATCCGAAAGGTTTTTCTTGATTTGGATTACTTTGTAATCTTCATTTGAAATTACGATGGCTACATCTACTATTTTAAACTCCTTGTTCTGTTTTAACTGTTCCAATACGTTTCTAGCCTCTGCTTGACTATTCATCCCGTGGATTACTATAAAACTTTCACCTTCAGTATAAACATCATACGAATAAGACAATCTTTGGTTCGAGGTAGAGAAGAATTTTTTTAATTTTTCTTCTAAACTAACAGTACTTTTGTCCTCTCTTGAGGTCACTCTATACAAGGCTTTCCATTTATTAGTTGGCGCAGTTGTAAATTCTATTTTTTCTAATAGCGGAATTTGATTGGTAATAACATCTAGTGCTTTTTTACCTTCTTCAGTATTGGAATAGGTATCTGCCACATATTGTAATGCATTTTTATAGGCGACTAACCCCCTCAGTTTTCCAATTGTGTTGGCCCGCAATAGCTCTAATTTTGGCAGAATTTCTTCTCCTGAAAATTGCGGAATTAAGACTTCTATTTTATCTAAAACGGTTTTAAATTGATCATCTTGATACGATGAATACAATTTTTTATAAACACTAGCAGGCGAGCCCTCCAATGCAGCTTCATCTGTATTGGTATTATTAATGATTTGTGCATAGCGAGAATTAGGGAACTGCGCATTGATCTTGCCTTTCATCATTTCCGCTTTCACACTATTGGTGATTTGGTATACTTTAAATAAATTATACATCGTTGGCAGAATAAGTTTCTCCTCAGGATTGTTTTGTAATAATTCCTCTAACTTATTAGTAGCCAATTCATATTCCTTAAACTTCTCTTTGTAAATCACCCCCAATTGATAATAGGCTGCATTGCGTTCCTTACTTATGCTATCAATTACTATTTGATCTACTGGCAGTTGCTTTAAATAAAAATCAGGTGTATACTCCGCAATGATTGCTTTGTCTTCTTCTATTTTATCATTTACTATTGTGGCACTTGAACTTAAAGAATCATTTGCTATCCCATTCAAAGTAGCTTCGGATAGTCGCCAATTCCCTTTTGGACTTCTATTGCCCCATATTTTTTTAAATTCCAATTTCCCAAATGCAACCGTTGAAGGATTATAAAAATAAAAAACACTTGCCGTGGTAGCAGATGGCGCCATGGTAGGTGGTGCAAGAGCTGATTTTCGCATTGGACTTCCGGCATTGGGTGCTGAAACTGCACCGTTAGCAGGTCCTGAAGAACTATTTCTGGCTATGTTCTCTTGTTTTTCTTTTTCTTTTTCTTCTAAAATTCGTTTGGCGTCATCAATTGCTTTTAATTTCACAATGTATTTTTCGAAGTACGAAATTCTATTTGGCCCTGACAAGGCAACAATCTGCAAAATACTATCATTTCGAGTAGCAATTCCCTCATACAAGATAACGTCATCTAAATCTTTTCTTACTTTATTAATGTGGATAAACTCTCTTGTTTTTGGGTCCATCTTAACTAACGTACTGTCATAATACTTTGCTGCAGTAGCGTATTCCGTATCTTTAAAGTACATATTCCCCATATTTCTATAGTTAGAGGCTATTAAATATTGATCTGTAGTTCCTTTTTTAAGTGAACTGTTATAATAGCGTAACGCTTGCTTTCTCTTATTGTTATTGTCAAAAAAAACACCTTTTTGATAGTACAATATATCTAAGAAAGGTCTGTTTTCACGATCAGCAATTAATTTATTGTACGTTTTTAAAAAAGCAGTTGAGTCTCCTTTTTCATAATCATACAACTGTGCTTTTCGAACATGAGCTTGCATGACATATTTCCTTTCGGCTTTTCTATTCATTTTTATAACCGACTCATAACTATAAATAGCGCTATCCTTTTTTCCTAATTCTTCATACAGTTGTCCTAGAATAAAACGATATCTTGCTCTTTCGTTATTTTGAGTAGTGAATTTCACGGCTAATTTTAATTTAGCAACAGCACTGTCTGTTTCTTCAAGATTTAAAAAAGCTTCTGACAACAAGGCATTGGCATTTGCTAAAACTTGCTTTTTAAGCTTTTGCTCTTTCAACAGTTTATTGATGTTTTTTACTACAACAGCATCATTCCCAAGACGCATATTGGTTTTTTCGCGCCAAATTTTAGCTTCGTAAATCGTGCTACTTGTAGGGTATTTGTATAAAATATAATTAAAAGCGTCGAGAGCCGGAATGAATCTTTGATCGTAATATCTAGATTTCCCGAGTAATAAATAAGCTTCGTCTATTTGATAATTACGTTCCCTTCCATCAATATTCATGGAATGTTTTTGAATGGCTTTTGTGGCTTTGGTCTCCGCCAATTCAAAATCGGCATTTTTAGTTTTATCTGTACTGGTAGGTTCGTCGCTAATTTGCATTCTTTCGATAGGCAAACGTTTCCAAAAATTATCGATGCTTTTAGACTTGATCCCTTCAACACCTTTGTCTAAACCTACTTGTCCATTATACAAAATGTTATATTTGGTACTTAAAGCATGAGAATTCCTAGACATGAAGCTGTCTTTTCTGGTTGAACAAGCCACCAAAAACAACAAAAAACCTACTGGAATTGCATATTTAACTATATTGTTTTTCAATGGTAAACGTTTTTATCATTAAACTTTTAAAAAAGCTTTTTAGTATAAGTAACTGGTAAAAATACGTTTCTTTTTGAGAAAGTGAAAATTATATGTAGTTATTTGATTATTGCCGCATGAGGGATGGAGTGGAAATCCTTTTTTATTTTATTTTTTTAAAATAAAAAAGATTGAGAATGAAAGCCCGACCACGCTTTTTTTAGCGTGGTCATGCCCTAAAAAAAATTATTTTAAACTGCAAAAAATGCTTCTAGCTCGCGCAAGGTCTCGGCAGAAGTTTGAATGTCTTTTACCACTTCGCCTTTGTTTAGTGCTACAATTCTATCGCTAACTTCTACCGTGTGCAATAAATCATGGCTTGACACCAAAACAGTTACATCTGGATTATCGGCTAAATCTTTGATGATTTTCTTGAGACGAAATTGTGTTGTAGGATCTAGATTTGCAAATGGTTCATCTAGAATAATAACTTCTGGATTTCCTATAAGTGTGGCGATGATACCTACTTTCTTTTGGTTTCCTTTGGATAAATCACGCAAATATTTTTTGTTCTTGAGGATTTCTCCATTAAAAAACTCTTCGTGTTTGGCTAGTAATGCATCCACATCGGCCTTATTTTGTCCGCGCAAATCGCCTATGAAATAGAAATATTCCTCAGGTGTAAGGTACCCTATCAGGAAACTTTCGTCTAGAAAAGAAGCCGTAAAAGGTTTCCAAGCTTCGCTAGTGTTTACTTGTACGTCATTACTGGTGATGGTACCAGTTGAAGGTTGAATTAAATCCAATAGCAAGCTGAAAAAGGTTGTTTTTCCTGCTCCGTTGTTTCCTACTAGGCCAAAGCTCTCCCCTTTTTTAATTTCTAAATTATCGATTTTTAATACGGTTGTCCCGTTGTATTTTTTTGAAAGATTGTTTACTTGTATCATGGTTATACGTTTAATCGTTGAACTATTTTTTTGTTGCTTTAACTACTAATTATCCCTTTTGTTTGTAAGCTGCAATGGTTGCGTACTTCTCTGATTTATAGATTTTTTCTATTTGAGTAAACGCTAAACCTTTTAAGGCTAAACCTGCTATTCCCACTGCTGCTACAAGCGCTAAACCTACATTTGCAGTAGCATAGGTCGAGCCTAACCAATACAGTAAAACAGGCAAACCTAATTGCGGAATAGAAATAAACATGGTTTTTATATTAAACGCTTTTTTATCTCCAAAAGCTCCTTTTCCTGAGCTCAAATCAATAGGCGTTTTAGTAAATGCTCCACCTAACAAAACCAATTGCGAGTTGACACCGATATTGTAAATCGCACCAACAATAATGGTTAAATACGTTTGCCATCCAAAATAAAGATAGAACGAAGCGATACAGGTCGTCAGGATTGTGGCAATTACCATCAACCACCATTTAGAGCTAAGATATCCCTTGTACGGAATATTTTGCGTCATCATTAATTGATAATACGCACTATCCCAGCTTGGTACAAATTGCCCAAAGGTGATTAAAAAACCGCCCGAAATAAAGATACCCGCAAAAATATGCATCACCGGATTATTATAAGCTTCGATTGAATTGGTAAAAAATAGAAAGCCATAAAATAGGAACATCACACTTAACCCAACAGTCGTTTTTGAACGCTTGTTTCTTTTGATTAGCTTAATGTCATTTTTCAAAAAAGTTCCAATGGTTCCAAATTGATTTAGCCAAACCAAATCTTCTGTTTTAGCTTCATCGTGTTTTTGTGAAAGCCCTGCATCGAGGTACAAATTCTTTTTGAAAAACTGAAATGTAACATAATAAAGTACCGCTAAAGCGAGGATAGGAAATGCAGCCACCCAAACGGTATTGAAAATTGCATTAAAAAAAGGACTTGTATAATCTGTGATATTAAAATAACCAAAATAATGCAATCCCGCTAGTGTGCCTGCAATGGCTAAGAAAATAGAAAATAAATTATCCTTATTGCTCAGTATTATATTGATGAAATTATTGACAAACATCAAGGAATAGATGGCTAAAAACCATAAGACTACTGAAAGCGGATCATACCCTTCAATTATTAATACGACGCTAAACGGAATGAGAAAAAAAGCATGAATTACGTTAAAAAAAGACAAGACTGTTTTTCCTAATGAGAAATGTACAATTGTGGATTTCTTGATGGGGAAAATCAACAAAGGTCGAATGTTCATTACAGGAATTTTCTGTAGCATTAATCGAAAAATCAAATCGAAAATCAAGTAATAAATCATGAATTTATTCACGGTTACAATAGGATCTAGATTTGCTTTTTTCAAAATATAAAAAACCCCTATTCCTAGGGCTAAGAATACTAAAATAAAATAAGCCGCTACAAAACCCATCAGGATTTTTAACGCCAAGTTAGTAGCGAAGGAAGCCGATCTAAAAAAAGCTTTCCACTCGAGATAAAGGAATTTTTGAATCATATGTTTTGGTTTAGTTTTATAGTAGGTAAGCAATAGTAGGAAAATGTTACAGTTTTTCTAATTTATATTCTGGATAAGTGGCTTGTAAGTACGCTTCAGCCTTGGATGGGATAATTTTGAAGATGATGAAAATCACGAAGACAAGCAACACTAAAAAGAAGCTTAAACCCAATACCCAATAGTCATTCCCGATGTGCTTTTCAGTATGATAAAACAATCGAATAATGATGTTAACCGGAAAAATAATGGCTCCTGAAAAACTTCCATATTGATTTATTATTTCTTCAAACAACCATCTTTTTTGTTTTGTTTGCTTTTTTTCTTTTCTAAATTTAATACTCTTAAAAATTTCGCTAAATGTAAACGCAATCAAAATGAGGTAAAGCCCCATAACAATCCATTCATTATGCTGACTTATCTTTAGAATACTAAACAATATCAGCGTAAGTGCAATTGTTAAAACAATCTTAGGGAATCTAAAAAAGTCTTTAAAATGATGCCAAACAATAGCATTGTATTTTTTGCCTAGAGCAGCTTGCCGACTTTCGACTACATCCATAAAACCAAATACACCAAATTTTTTGA
>CAWURM010000062.1:0-24052 GCA_963924965.1 uncultured Flavobacterium sp. | reverse complement strand
ATAGTAATTAACAAAGCAGTTGCATTAGTAACAGTAAACGGATACACAGGAACATATGATGCAGCGCCACACGGAGCCACAGGTTCAGCAGTAGGAGTTGCAGGAGATCTTGCCGCAGCAGGAAGTGCTTTAAACTTAGGGGCAAGCTTTACCGATGTACCAGGTGGAACGGCCAACTGGTCATTCACAGGCGGAACCAACTATACGGATCAAAGTGGAAGTGTAGCCATTGTAATTTCTGCAAAACCTATTACTGGGAACTTTACTGTAGATGCAACTAAGGTTTATGATGGCGATACTATTGCAATAGTAACTAACCGTACATTAAATTCTGTACTTGGTTCAGATGATGTAGTCTTAACTGGGGGTACAGCTAATTACAATAACAAACACGTTGGTAATACTAAAACAGTTACCTTAACGGGCATGATTTTGTCAGGAATTAAAGCGACTAATTATAGTTTAACAAGTGTTGCTACAACAACAGCAAACATTACCAAGCTGGATATCAGTGGGACCTTTGCAGCTAATGATAAAGCCTATGACGGAAACAACTCAGCTACCGTTAGCGATCGTGGTTTGTTAGGGGTATTGGCAGCCGATGCAACCAATGTAAGTTTGACTGGTGGTACAGCTACATTCTCAGACAAGAATGTTTCCATCGGAAAAACAGTGACTTTATTAGGAGCTTATTTAAGCGGAACATTTGCAGGAAATTACAATTTAGCAACAATGAATACTGCTTTAGCGAACATCACTAAAGTTAATATTAATGTGACTGCAAAAACAGATAGTAAAGAATATGATGGCACAATCAGTTCAACAGCGGTGCCAACAATAGTTGGACTAATTCATCCTGATGAAGTTGGAGCATTTCCAATACAAGTTTACGACAATAAAAATGTAGGGATAAACAAAGTTTTGACAGCTTCAGGCTTGATTATAAATGATGGAAATAGTGGATTGAATTATAATATCAATTATTTTGTTAATACCACAGGTGTAATCACGGACACGCAGAATCCAACGATTTCATGCATAGGTAATAAAAATGTGTATGCTAACGCTGGGGAATGCAGCTATAAAAATGCTGATATAGGTTGGAACGCTCAAGCAAATGATAATTATTTATTAAGGGATGTGAGTTACTCACTGAATGGCGCAACTTCTGGAAATGGTAATAATCTTAATAATGTAATATTTAACAAAGGGGTAACCACGGTAATGTGGACAGCTACAGATACAAGTGGTAACACTGCAAATTGCAGCTTCACAGTAACAGTCACTAGTACTTTGAGTGCAACAATAACACCTACTAAAAAGTATGTTTATTTTGGAGCTCCAGGGGATCAAACAGCAACGATTACCGCTACTCCATCAGGAGGAATGGCACCATACACTGTTAAAATCACTATGCAAAACGATATGAATGCACCGGTAGACCCAGCTGCGGTACGTACAAATGGTAAATTGATTTGTGGTTTTATAAACTCTTCAGGGAATGAGGTATGGAGCAGTTCAAGTTTAATTTCACCAACTGGAATAACCTGTTCAACAAATACCGTTACTGCTTCTTCTACGTCAGCACCTATTCCAATTAATGGTAGTTACTCGGTTAACGTTACACTTTTGGCTAACGCCAAATTCATTGCCACTGTAACTGATGCAATAGGATGTACTTACGCGATTCCTTATGAGCAAGCAGCTTACGTTATTGCCGAAGATGCTCGTTGTTTTGCTGGTAAGAGTGGTGTTGCAAAAGTGAAACTTTGTCATCAAACGGGTAGTGCTAAAAATCCTTGTATGGAGATTTGTGTAGATGAATCAGCTGTTGCGGCTCATATTGCTCATGGCGATTTCTTAGGGAAATGTACTACGAATTGTACAAATCCAGCTCTAACTAAGCCTGTTGTCATTGGTAAAGAACTAATTGTTGACAGTACTGAATTTAACGCAATTGTTTATCCTAATCCTTCAAATCATCAATTTAATGTTGGCGTTTCAGGAGGCAACGAAGAGCAGGTCGAAGTTGTAGTATATGATATGCTAGCAAGATTGGTGAAAAAGATTGTAAAACCAACAGCAAAAGAGATTCAATTTGGAGAAGAATTGCCATCTGGGGAATACCTTTTATTAATTAGACAAGGAAGTAACCAAAAGGCGATGAATGTGATTAAAAAATAATTTAAGTGTGATACTAAATTTTGATTAAACCAACTCAATATTTTTTTGGGTTGGTTTTTTTGTTTATTGTTAACATCTTTTAAATTTAAGTTAAAAAAAGGAAGGCCTTAAAAACTTACCTTTTAAAAAAGGTAAATTTGATAGAACAAAAAAGTAAAAATCATGAAAAGAAATGCAACCGCAGTTTGGAAAGGGTCTCTTAAAGAAGGAGCAGGTATATTAACTACCCAAAGTAAAACATTAGAGAATACCCAATATTCATTTAAGTCCCGTTTTGAGGAAGGAGTAGGGACAAATCCGGAAGAATTAGTAGCAGCAGCACATTCAGGATGCTTTACGATGCAACTTTCTGCTTTTGTTACTGAAGAAGGTTTCGAAATTGAAAGCATAGAAACACAATGTTTTATCAATTTAGTTGAGGGAACCATTATAGGCTCTCATTTAATTGTAAATGCTAAAATTGCTGGAATTTCGAGTGATAAATTTCAAGAGTTAGTTACAAAGGCTGAAAAAAATTGTCCAATATCTAAATTATTGAATGCTGATATTACCTCAGTGGCGACCTTAGGCTAAAAGCGTACTAACCGGCATGCTCCATATTATAAATTTAATTTGATGGCTTGCTCCATTAGGGCGGCCATCATTTCATATCCAGCTTTATTGGGATGAACGCCATCTGCCGAATAGGCTAGTGGCAAGCCGTTGTGATCATCAACCATCGCATGGTGATAATCAACAAATGAGATTTGGTTTTCATCTGCATACTGCAATAAAAAACTATTTAAGGTTATGATTTTTGATGCGGGGTCTTGATTTGGATTCCAAGGAAAATCAGCAGCGGGTAAAACCGAACAAAGAATCACTTTGATATTATGGGCTTTCGCCAAATCAATCATCGAAAAAATATTGTTGGTTATCATTTCCAATGTTGCAGGGCCAGTATTTCCAGCAATATCATTAACACCTGCTAAAATCACGACAATTTGAGGTTTTAGCGCTATGACATCAGCTCTAAAACGAATTAGCATTTGTGGCGTAGTTTGTCCACTAATACCGCGATTGATGTACTGATTTTTTTGAAAATACGCAGGAGCTTCACGACTCCAAAACTCAGTAATTGAATCACCAAAAAAAACTATTTTATTAGTAGAATTGGGATCGCTAATTAACTGTTCATTGTCTTTTTTATATTTGTTCAAATTTGGCCAGTCTTGCCATTGTAGTTTTTGTCCCATAAATTAAAATTACTAATCCAATTTTTAAATTAAAATGGAGCCATTTTATTACCAATAAAATCAATTATTTTAAAGTGTTTTCTGAAAGCAAATACTATCCTCGATACCTACATATTGACCATAATTTGTAATTACGTCAAAGCCATTTTTTTTATATAAAGCAACGGCTTCAGGATATTTGTGTCCTGTTTCTAAAATGCAACTAGTAAAGTTTTCTTCCTTAGCCCAAGCTTGTAGTTCAGTTAATATTTTTGAAGCGATTCCTTTGCCACGAGCTTCTGGATCGACATACATTCTCTTTATTTCAGCGACACCTTCTTCATAAAATTTAAAAGCACCACTACCCACGGCTTTTACATCATCATAAACCACAATGGCATTTTTAATAGAGTCCGTTTTATTAAATTGTGCAAAGAATACATGCTCATCTCCGTCTCGGCGTTTAATGTCGTTATCGAGTAGCTCTATCAATGTAATAAAATCAGGATTGTCTGGGGTTGTTCTTGTAATGGTTATCATGTAAAATTTTTAATCAAATAAATCAGAAGATAAGTAACGATCCCCTCGATCACATATAATGGCTACGATAATTCCGGATTCCAGTTCGTTAGCGATCTTGACAGCAGTGGCAACAGAGCCACCACTACTCATTCCTGCAAAAACGCCTTCTTCAAGTGCTAATCTTTTGGTCATCGCTCTAGCTTCCTGTTCACTTACCTCCATAATGCGATCCACTTTTGAGGCATTAAAAATTTTAGGTAAATATTCTGTTGGCCATTTTCTAATTCCTGGAATTTGCGAACCATCTGTAGGTTGTGCTCCAATAATTTGAATTTTCGAATTTTTTTCTTTCAAATAAGTTGAAGTTCCCATGATGGTACCTGTTGTTCCCATGGCAGCGATAAAATGGGTTACCTTGCCTTGAGTATCATTCCAAATCTCTGGACCCGTGGTTTTATAATGGGCTTTCCAGTTGTCTTCATTAGCAAATTGATTCAACATAATATAACCGCCTTCAGCTACTTTTTTATCGGCATAGTCTCTTGATCCTAGAATCCCTTCTTTGGCAGATGTTAAGATCACAGTTGCTCCATAAGCACGCATGGTTTGTGTGCGTTCTTTGGTTGAATCTTCTGGAAGGACTAGTTCGATTTCAATATTGAATAACTGCGCAATCATTGCAAGAGCAATTCCCGTATTTCCGCTAGTAGCTTCGATCAATTTATCGCCTTTTTTTATATCCCCTCTTTCAATGGCAGAAGCAATCATGTTATATGCGGCTCGGTCTTTTACACTTCCTCCAGGATTATTCCCTTCCATTTTTAATAAAAGTTTTACATTCTTATTTTTAATAAGATTTACCGATTCTACTAATGGAGTATTCCCAATTAGATCTAATAATTTTTTTGGCTCCATTTTATTTTAATTCTTTTACTTTAACTTCAGTTGTTGTGGTATTTGTTACCAATGATTTAGGCGGAATGGATTTTGTAACCCAAGTGTTTCCTCCAATTATGCTTCCTTTTCCGATCACCGTTTCTCCTCCAAGGATAGTGGCATTGGCATAAATACAAACATTTTTTTCTACAGTTGGGTGTCTTTTTTCGTTTTTCATGTCCTTACTTACACTTAAGGCGCCTAATGTTACGCCTTGGTATATTTTTACATTTTTTTCAATGACAGCGGTTTCTCCAATTACAATTCCGGTTGCGTGATCAATAAAAAATGGAGATTCTATTTTGGCTCCAGCATGTATGTCTGTTCCTGTAATACGATGCGCATATTCACTCATTAATCGAGAGAAGAGTAATAGGTCCAAAGCATATAATTCGTGGCTTAAACGATAAATTGCGATCGCGTAAAAACCGGGATACGCTAAATAAACTTCTTCGATACTATTAGAGGCTGGATCATTTTCTAAAATATAAGCCGCATCTTGGTTCAGTTTTTCAAGTACTAACGGTAGTTTTTCTAGGTATTTATCCCACATCGACTCGCATAATGCATGCGGTTTTTGGCACGCTATGGCTGATATGTCTTTGAATTGTATTTCAAGTTCATCAATGCTTTCGCTCAATGGAGCATTTTTATCAAATAAGGTATAAAACAGTTTTTCAGTAAATAGCTCTGTTTTAGTTTTGATTCCATAATTAATGGAAAAATGACTCTTTAATGAAGCAATATTATTGATAATCAGATCTTTTATCATGATTATAAGAGTAAATTGTTATTAGATTGGGCTTTAAAGATGTTTGTTTTAAGCAAAGCAACAACAATTCCATTCATAGGAATTGTAAGGGATGCTATTAATGCAGATTTCGGTATTAAAAATCATGTTACTTTTACTTTAATAAAAACGAAACAAAGATATTGAACAATTTTGGATTATGCAGTACTATGTGCTCTTGTCTAACAAAAGGGGGATTTTTTTTTAAATAAATGCGTTTTGATGTCCTACCTATTATTTTGATATTAATGTGCTATAAATATGTAAATTAGCATAGTAAAAACACAACAATGAAACCCATGCAGACTTTTACAAGTGATCTTTCCAAAAAAGAATTTCCTTTGGCAGATAAAGTGTCGGGAAGATCCATTCGAACTCCAATTTTGGAATTGATGAAAATAGATTTTCCAAATTTTGATACGGAACAATTTTTATCGATCAAAGAGCTTAATTTATATAGAGAAAAGTATATCACCAATTATTTGTCAACTGAAATTGGGCAGCTTACAAATATAGAATCTAGGGTAATTGGTGAAATAGAAGGGTATGATTCCGTGGTGAGCAAGGTGGAGGACGAAGCAGAAATTAGAACCGTTGGACAGATTGTGGCTGACAAAGTAGCGGATTTTGGCGGAAGCTGGAGATTTATCATTTTATTCGGAATATTTATTGTCCTTTGGATTTTAGCCAATATCTATATTCTCATGAATAGAGGATTTGATCCTTATCCATTTATATTATTGAATTTAATTTTATCATGTCTCGCCGCACTTCAGGCGCCCGTAATTATGATGAGTCAAAATCGTCAAGAAGAAAAAGATAGGGATCGCGCACGAAAAGACTATATGATTAATTTAAAATCTGAATTAGAAATAAGAATGCTTCATGAAAAATTAGATCATTTAATTCGGCATCAACAAGAAGAATTAATCGAAATTCAAAAAATCCAGATTGAAATGATGAATGATATTTTAAGCCGAATTTCCAAAGAGGTTTAAATGACAAATATAATTTCAGGATAAAAAAATCTCCCTATTATTGAAATCCAGATAAAAATCGAGTTGAATTTTATCGGGTAAAAAAACAAAAAAATCGGCGACTTTTATTAAAGACATGGAGATCGTTTTCAAGGTTCTTTTTTGTTAAAAAAGAGGCACTTTTAAAAAGCGGTATTTTAAAAATAATCAGAATTTTTTTTAATCAAACAAGAGGTCCTTTTTTATTTCATACTTTTGGTATCTGAAAATTTAAATATGAAGAAAATAATAATTCCCATTATGATCATCGCTATACTTGTTGCTTTTTTTGAACAGGTGAGTGAGGAGAAAAATGTCTATATCACGGTTGTGGCGATAGTTGTTTTTATGTTTGGGATGATGCAGTTGAGTGCAAAAACACCGAGTAAAAATCAAGAAAAAGAAGATAAAGATGTTCAATAAAGGAGATCAAGTTTCAGTACTGGACGAAGCTATTAATGGAGTAGTAGTTTCAACAAAAGAGAATCAAGTTGTTGTCGAAACTGAGGACGGATTCATGATGACATTTTTTGTCAATGAATTGATTAAAGTGAACAATTCCAGTAACTTAATGGATTCTATTAAAAGAATTAATGTAGATGAAATCGCAAAAGAAAAAGCAATCCCAAAACCAAGAAGTTTTGTAAAAGAACGCAAAGACAAGAACGAAGTTTCAGCGCCGGAATTTGATTTACACATTGAAAAGCTAGTTCCTAATAAACGTGGAATGTCAAATTATGATATTCTTACTTTACAATCAGAAACGGCAAAAAGGCATATTGAATTTGCTATTCGAAATCGAATTCCAAAGATAGTTTTTATTCACGGTGTTGGCGAAGGTGTCTTAAAAGCAGAGCTTGATTTTCTATTAGGAAGGTATGATAATATCGCTTTTCAAGAAGGCAATTATCAAAAATACGGTCAAGGTGCTACCGAGGTTTATATCAAACAAAACAGCAAATAAAGGATTTAAAATGTATGAAAAAAGGTTCCGTTTGCGTAGGGCAAACGGAACCTTTTTTTGGGTTCATTTTGGAGAAAAAAAACGATTTAGTTAGTAGTTAATAAATCTCCATAAATAAAGTTATCACCTAGTAGAAAATCATTATTTCCTTTCTTTAATGTTACCTTTTTAAGGACAATTGTATGCTTGAAACTTCCAGGTCCATTCGTGGTTGTGGTTACTTCTATGATGCCACTAGTTCCTGTTACACCTGCTACACCATTCCATTCTTGACTTAAGGTTGGAGTAGAAGGAGTCGTAGTATTACAAAAATAAGCAGGGGTTAGCAATCCTGAAAATAAACGATAAGTCAGTATGTTTGATGTTGTTCCTACAATTCCTATTCTAGGGCTATTTAAAGGTGTTACCTCATTTTTAATTAAAGTGGGATCAATTGTTAACAGTAATGCTTCACTGCTCGTGTAATTGTATATTTGATTAGAGGCAGGACATTTTTCTACAGTTTCATCAAATAGGAAAGGTAAAGGAGTTGCTGTAGTAACATAATCACCAAAAGGAAAGGTTTCATATACTTGGGTGCCGCTGCTTTTGGCAAATGTAATATTCTTAAAAACGATGTTATGATTGTAGCCGGTAATTCTCGTACTATTATTAGCCGCATTAGTTGTTTTAACGGCAGTGGTAAATATTTGGATTTTACCATTGGTGGCATTCCATTGTTCTGTAACTATGGGAGTGGCTGGTGGGATCGTTTCGCAAATATTATCTGCTGCAATTTTTCCGTCATAAAAGCGATAGACCACGCGATTACTTGAATTAATATCTAAAATTGTAGGTGAATTAGCCGCTGAAGGTTCTGTAGTAAATGATGTTTCAGGGATTTCTACTAGTAGCGCTTCTTTCTCTTTTAGCTTGTAAATGATATTATTTGTGCTACAACTTTGTGTTGTTGCTGTTTCGAAGTTGATGTCTTCTTGTGTTAAATTACCATCATCACAACCATTCAATAGTACTGCAAAAACCAATAGGCTTAGAACTCTTTTCATTATAAAATATATTTTCACAAAAATAGCTAAAAAAATGATAATTGATATTCGATAATTGACAATTGATATTTCATAACTTTGCAGTAATGAAAAAAGTATATCTGGATAACGCGTCAACCACAGCCATTAGGACTGAAGTCATTCATGAAATGACTCAAATAATGACCCAAGATTATGGAAACCCTTCCTCAACGCATAGTTTTGGTCGCAATGCTAAAAGTATTTTAGAATTATCCCGCAAATCAATAGCAAAGCATTTCAATGCTACTGCACAGGAAATTATATTTACTTCCTGCGGGACGGAAGCGAATAACTGGATTTTGCGTTCTGCCGTCAAAGATTTAAAGGTACAGCGTATTATTACCAGTAAAATAGAGCATCATGCTGTTTTAGATACTGTTTTAGCCCTGCAGCAAGAGTTTGGTATCCAAGTGGATTTTGTAGCCATTAAGCTTAGTGGCGCAATAGATTTAACGGATTTAACGGATTTATTATCGCAAGATGTCAAGACATTAGTGAGCTTGATGCATGTCAATAACGAAACAGGGACTGTTTTAGACCTGAAAAGAGTTTCGGTGATATGCAAGGAGCATAATGTGTTATTTCATTCAGATACGGTACAATCGATAGGTAAAACAGAAATAGATTTGCAAGAATTGTCGATTGATTTTTTGGTAGCAAGTGCTCATAAATTTCATGGACCTAAAGGAGTTGGATTTGCTTTTGTTAGAAAAAATTCGGGTCTTCATCCTATTTTTTATGGAGGGGAACAAGAAAAAGGACTGCGCCCGGGTACCGAGGCCGTACATCAAATTGCAGGAATGGCCAAAGCCTTAGAACTGTCTTATTTTAATTTAGAAGAAAATTCGAAGCACATTCTTAGTTTAAAGAACTATCTCATTCAGCAATTAGAAAAAGAATTTACTGGTTTTAAAATAAACGGTACAGCCAATGCTTTTTATACAATATTGAATGTTTTACTGCCTTTGACTGCGGATAAAACCGCAATGATTTTATTTCATTTGGATATGAGAGGAATTGCTGTATCCCGCGGTAGCGCTTGTCAAAGTGGTAGTATTAGACCTTCGCACGTTTTAGCTGAAATTTTGTCCCCTGAAGAGCTGAAAAAACCAAGTTTACGAATTTCGTTTAGTCATTTTAACACTTTAGATGATATTGATTTATTAATTGACGGTATGAAAAGTATGAAATAAAAAAAATCCGCTCTTAGCGGATTTTTTATTAAATATTTTCAGTGTCACTAATTGCTTTTTGCTTGGCTTTTCTTCTTTCCTCAAGAATGGTTTCTCTTTGTTTGGCGGTGATCATGAGTCCTAACATCATAATGAAAGCAGTTAGTAATATCACCTGGATTATTAGTGATTTATTGACTAGAACAATGGTGTGTTCTGGACTGATTGAAAGAAATAGTAAAATAGTAATTAATCCTCTTGGAGCTACAAAAAGTAAGGGGAATAAGGGTATTTTAGAGATTTTCAACTGAATAAATCTCAGAATAAAAAGAATAACAACAATTCCTAGCGCCCAAACGAAAGTATCTGTATTAATAATTTCAGCGGTTTTAATTAAATATCCAAACAAAAGAAAGAACAACGCTCTAACTAAAAAAGTAGCTTCTATTATTAATTCTTTAAATTTTGCAACCTCTTTGTTTAAAAGATCCAATCGAAACTGTCGGGTCCATTTGTAATGCCTTAATTCATCTAAATTCCCAATTGATAATCCAAATACTAAAATGAAAATAAGAGCTGGTAAATGGAATATTTTTGAAATTTCATAAATCAAGATGATCAGCAATACAATGGGCACAAATTTAATGTGGTGATCTATTTTGTTCAGTAAAAAAGAAAGTAAAATGGTGGCTACAAATGAAATAGCGATAATAATCAAAATTTCAAGACAAAAATAACCAAAAGTTTCTAGTCCAAAACTAGAGTTAAACGCGATAAAATTAAAAAATACAACTCCAAAAATATCTGATAAACTACTTTCGTAGATGATAAATTCTTTTTGACTTTTGGATAAGTTACGCACGCTAGGTATAGCAATAGCACTACTAATGACGCAAAAAGGAATTGCATTGGTTAAACTATCTTTAAAAGAATAGCCTCCATAATAATACAATAAATAAGCAAGTGAAAATGCCAAAACAAGTAAAGGCAGAAACGCTCCGATAGATGATTTTTTTATTAGTCCTATCTTGGATTTATTGAGTTCTAGTTCAAGTGATCCCTCTAATACGATGAGAATAAGTCCTATAGTACCTAAAATTGGTAAAGTAGATGTTAGATCAGGCACGTTTATACTAAATAGTGTAGTGGCTTCTCTAACTACCCAACCCAAAACAAGGAGTAGTATTACAGAAGGTATTTTGGTCATTGAGGCCGTAAGGTCAAATAAATAGGCGACTAGCAACAATAAGCACAGTGAGATTATTATGGTCATAAAAAATAAATTGTTTGAATACGTACTATTACTCAGGGAGTATGTACAAGGTGTAATATAGTACAATAGATTGTTAAAACACAAATTTTTTTTACTTCCACGGTAAAAAATAAGGATTACGTTCGCAGCGCTTCCCTAACTTCATGTAAGCAAATAGGTTATGCTGTAGCTATTGAATTATTCATTTTTTTCCTTCCTTAATTTATTTCTTTCTAATTTTCTAAAGTATCCACGAAATAAAAAATTATGTTTCAATGCTTCCAGATTTTCATTGAGACGAAAACTAGCTTCGTTGATATTAGTCATAGTAGAATCTATTTTTTTTACCAGTTTAGGGTCATTAGCGAGGTAATTTATAGCACCTTTTCCATCTTTTATATTCACAATTGTTTTATTGAGATTATCAACAACTTTGTTGATTTGTGAACTTGATTGATCTAAATTATTGACAATGAATTTTATTTTATTGGCTACAGCCGTATCCTTCAAAACACCTATTACATTGTTTTTGTTATTCAATGAAACAATAATTTTGTTCAAATTAGTGATCGATTCAGCGGTTTGTTTTCCAGATATTTTTAAATAATGCATGGTTTCCTTGATGTCTTTTGCCACTTCGACATCATTAATTAATAATCCTAGTGTACCGTTACCTTTATTGATTTCATTAGTAATATCTAATAGATTCTCAGTAAGAAGTTCTGCGTTTCTATTGGTTTTACTAAAGGTATTGATAATGTCTTCGGTTCGAATTCGATTAATTGATTGTATTTTATCTCCTGGTTCCACAGGCGGTAGTTCCCCTTTACCGGGTAATATATTAATGACCATACTTCCTACCAATCCATCTGATCCTATGGTGGCTATTGCGTCTTTTTTTATATGCTTAAAGATAGTTTTGTCAATAATCATATCCACTTTTATATTGGAATCATTGATCATTTCTATCCCACGAACAGTTCCTACATTCACACCAGAAAAGCGCACGTTGTTTCCTAGTTGCAGTCCATTTACATTACTAAAATCGGCTTGTAAATGATTTGTTTTTCCAAACATTTTTTGTTTGTCGCCAATAAAATATACAGCCATAATAAATAGTAAAAGCCCAAAAATGACAAAGAGTCCAAGACGTATTTTTTGTGAAGTTGTTTTTTCCATATTGCAGTTTATTTAAAGAAAGCCTGAATTTTAGGGTCAATAGATTTTGATAGATCTTCATAAATACCTTCGGCATAATTAATTCCGTCTACTAAGAGAATCATCCTATTCGATATCACTCGAGCGCAATCAACATCATGTGTGATAATTATTGAAGAAGTATTGTATTTTTCCTGAATGGATTTCATAAGTAGTAATATTTCTTTGGCTGTTATGGGGTCTAATCCTGTGGTAGGTTCATCATATAGAATTATTTTTGGTTGAAGAATTAAAGTTCTAGCTAACGCAATTCTGCGTTTCATTCCTCCAGATAATTCAGATGGCATTAAATTTAAAGTATGTGCTAGTCCTACATTTTCCAAGGCCTCCATAACAAGCGGCGTTGTATCTTTTAATACACCAAATTTTTTAGTATGTCGTCTTAAGGGAAACTCTAAGTTTTCTCGAACTGTCATCGAATCATAAAGGGCGCTTCCTTGGAACAGAAAACCAATTTCTGTTCGGAGATCATCTAATGTGGATCGTTTCAATTCGGTAATGTTTTCGTCCATCACGACGATTGTGCCACTATCAGGTTGTTCGAGTCCTATTAAACACTTTATCATAACGGACTTTCCAGAGCCGGATTTCCCCATGATTACTAAGTTTTCTCCTTCGTTCAAAACCATGTTAAAGCCATTCAATACGTGGTTATCTCCGTAACTCTTTTTCAAGTCGGTGATGGCTATAATTGGTTTTTTATGTTGCGATAATGTATTCATATTTACTTATAAATCATAAAATATATCAGTTACAAAAACAGCGATAAAATCAATAATAAAAAGCAGCATAGAGGTAAATACTACGGCTGAGTTTGCCGCTACACCAACTCCTGCAGTCCCTTTTTTACAATTGTATCCTTTAAAACAGCCAACGAGACCAATAGCGAATCCAAAAAAGAAACTTTTTATTGTTGCAGGAATTAAATCACCAAATTCTAAGGCGTTAAAAACTTGATTATAATACAACAAAAAAGAAACATTCCCTTTTATGTTTTCAACTAAATAGGAACCGTATATGGCGATGGCATCTCCAAAAAAAACTAAAATAGGAAGCATAAAGGTTGTTGCTAATATTCTAGTGACTACAAGATATTTAAAAGGATTAGTCCCTGAAACTTCCATTGCATCAATTTGTTCCGTAACTCGCATTGAGCCTAGTTCAGCACCAATTCCAGAACCAATTCGGCCCGCACAGATTAATGCTGTTATGATGGGACCAATTTCTCTAATAATAGAAATACTAACCATGGAGGGCATCCAAGAAACAGCACCGAACTCTTGTAATGTTGGTCTTGATTGTAAGGTAAAAACGAGTCCAATTATAAATCCGGTCACTGAAACTAATAATAAAGAACGGTTACCCATATTGTAACATTGCCGTAGGAATTCCTTAAATTCTGTAGGTCTCTTGAAGGATTCCTTGAAAAATCGTCCTGCAAAATAGGCGAGTTCCCCAATTTCAGCTAAAAAAGCTTTAAGTACATTAATTATTTTAAAAATAGTATTCATAAGTGGCATGAATTAATTTTTAACAAGAAAGAGCTACTCAAATATACGATTATTATGCTCAATATAAGAGGTTTTGAGCTGTGCAATATCCGTTTTTTAAACGCAAAACGCCAATAATGGTGTTTTGTATAAATGAAAACCCTATCAAGGAGTATATTTTTATCGAAGTTCAAGAGGAAGCTATAAAAAGGCGAACTATAATATTTAAGATAAGAGTAAATCACTAATATCGATCTGATTGCTTACATGAGATATAGTGTTGCAAGTAATCACTTTTTTAGCACCGGCTCTACTAATTTCTTGATAAGCGTTTCCAGCGAATACAGCGTGAACCCCGATGCAAATGGGAGCTTTCATTTGAGCAGTTTTTAAATGGTTTATAGTGGCTATCAAAGTACGACCAGTAGAAATTATATCGTCAACTAATACCGGATTATAGTTTAAGAATTGCGTCACTTGAGGTATAGAAATAGCTACGTCTCTGTCTCCGTGACGTATTTTAGTGAGTATTAGGTATGGAGCATCTGCATTTTTTGCAACTTCACTAACCCATTGATCACTTTCTTGATCTGGACCAATTATTAGGGGATTTTCGATGTTATTTTTTATCCATTTTGAAATAGAAGGGGCGGCATGCTCCACTTTTGTGGGAATGGTATATATTTCGTCTAAAGAATTTCTTCGATGTAAATGAGGATCGATCGTAATCAAGGTATCGATAAAATTAGATAATAGCGTAGCAAAATAGGTAGAAGAAACAGATTCGCCAGGATTAAAAATAGTGTCTTGTCTCATATAAGCCAAATATGGTGCGATAAGGCACACACTTTTGGCACCCATATCTTTTGCTGTTTTAGATAAAAAATAAATGGGTAATACTTTAGAATCTGGAACATTGAGCGAACACACTAAAACTATGTTTTTACCTTTCACATCAGATAGAATTCGAATATAGGTTTCTCCATCAGGAAACTGCCTTATTTCAACCTGACCTTTTTCAGCTCCTTCTTTTTGGATGAGTTGATTGGTAAGTGTCTCGTTTCCTGGTAAAGCAAAATATATTTTCCTCATGGCATTTTAAAGAATTAAAATAATGGAAGTTTCTGTTTTTAAATAGTCTATCGCATAATTTAGTTCCCCTTCGGTTTCTGCATAAATTCGAAATAAAACATCTCCTTCCTTTACGTTAGAACCCAAAGGAGTTAGCAGGAGCACACCTGCTTTTGAATCATGTGGCGCTCCGGCTAGCTTAGCAATTTTAGCAATTTTACGATTATTGATCTCAGTGACGATTCCTGATTTTTCGGCCAAAAAGTCCACGCTATAGTTAGCGTATTCTGGTTCCTTAAAACGGCCTTGGGCTTGACATATAGCCATGAATTTATCAAGTGCTTTTCCTGAAGAAAGTATTTTTTCGGCTGCAACTATCCCACTTTCGGTACTTTGTGGGTGTACCATATCAATGATGCATCCTGCTAAATATAATGATTTGCTCCTGAGGTCTTGAGGAGCATTTTTTTCATTGCGCAATACGCTTAAAACATCCATCGCTTCTAATGAAGGACCTATTCCTCTACCTACAGGTTGTGAGCCATCTGTAAAAATCACGTTCACTTCTATATCTAACGATTTTCCCACAACATTAAAATAATATTTTAGTTTTTCGGCATCTTCTTCGGTTCTTACTTTGGCAGTTTTACCAATTGGAATGTCAATGACGACATGAGTCGATCCGACTGCTTTTTTTTTGGATAAGACTGAGGCGATCATTTGTCCTTCACTGTCCACATCTAGTGCTCTTTCAATCCGAATTAGTATGTCATCAGCGGGACTTAACTTTATTGATCCGCCCCAAACAAAACATCCATTCTCTTGATCTACTACTTTCTTAATTTCATTGATATCCAGATTGACTTCGGTAATAGTTTCTAATGTATCTGCCGTCCCTGCAGGAGAAGTGATTGCCCGTGAGGACGTTTTAGGTATGGTAAGTCCATATTGTGCTATGATGGCTACCACGATAGGAGTAGTACGATTTCCGGGCAGTCCTCCCACACAATGTTTGTCGACTACTAAAGATTTATTCCAAGAAATTTTTCGTCCTGAATTGACCATGGCTTTGGTGAGGCCTATGATTTCATGTAAATCTAGTTTATCTCCAGCACAAGCGGTGATAAAGGCAGCAATTTCTATATTAGAATATTGACCCGCAACGATATCATCTATAATGTTTTGTAAGTCTAGGTCATTTAGTTTTCGACCATACATTTTTGAACGCACAGCCCTCATCGAGTTAACCGGCTGTAAATGAGAGAAACTAAGTTCGTCGCCTTCAATGGCATTTAGATTTTTATACGCACTATCAGAAAGTCCAGCCGTTCCTACTTTTAAAATTCCATCCGTAATGATAAATAAAGTAGCAATAATAGAATGGTTTTTTGTGGTAACGACGATTCTATTGTAGGCTTCAAATCCCTCTGATTTACAGATGTGGCAATCTTTACGCATAAATACCACATGCTCTTTTTGAGTATCTATTCCTAGATAAACTAATTTCAAGGTATTAAATGGAATTTTCATTCAATTTCAATGATTTAAGATGCTGTTTAATTTCAATAGGAGCTATTGAAAACTAGTAGGTTTGTCCTATAAATATACATAAAAAATAGCGATGTGCCTGATTGTAAATGAATTAAATTAATTAATACGGAATAAAATTAAGAGAAGTAGGTAGGAAGTGTTTTTGCGATCACTTTAGTCTGATTATCTATTTTCACACTAATTTTGTTTTATAGGTTGTGTGTCACTTTACTTTTTAGAAAATAAAGGAGTAGGGTTATGTCCATTTTTTTTTTAATTTTTTTAAAATCTAATTTGAATCATTTTTAAAGTAAATGGTGAACGTTGTACCTTTATTGAGCTCACTAATCACTTCTACTTTGCCGCCTATGGCTTCAATTTGGTTTTTTGTTATAAAAAGGCCAATTCCACGTGCATCTGTATTGTTAGAAAATGTTTTGTACATCCCAAAGAGTTTATCTCTGTTTTTTTTCAAATCAATACCTATCCCATTATCTTCAATATGTAGCAAAGTATATTCATTTTCACTAGTACTGTATATTTTAATAAAGCTTTCTCTTTCCTTAGATCGGTATTTTATTCCATTAGTAATAAAATTTAATAAAATACTCTCTATATAGGCAGGAATTCCTTGTACGTTTACCGATGAATGAATGGTGTTGTGAATTGTAACATCGTCAATTATGGCAATAGCACTTAAATTGGCAATTGTCGATTCTATAAATTGACTCAAATTCAAATTCACTAAATGATCTGTTATGGAAGTATTGATTAAAACCACTTCATTTAAATGCTTAATGGTTTCTTTTAGATTATTAGAAGCGACCCCTAGTAATTCAATTAATTCATTGCTTGCAAATTCTGGATTTTCAAATAATAATAATTCGAGCATCATGCCTATATTTCCGGAATGTGACCTTAAATTGTGTGAGACAATGTGTGCAAAATTCTTTAATCTTTCATTCTGATCCTTAGTAACATGTAATAAAGATTGAATTTCAGCTTCGGCTTTTTTAATATGACTAATATCGACTGCTATACCTAGGAAACCAGAGATTTCATTATTTGTTTTTATAGCTGTAACGGTTAATTGTACTGGAAATAGCTCCCCATTTTTTTTAACATAGGTCCATTCTCTAGTTTCAAAATTTCCTTTACTCGCTTCGTATACAAATACTTCAAAACCTTTTATTGGGCTCCCTGTTTCAGCTAAAATCTCTTCTTCCCGTTGTAATAATTCGTCGTAAACATGGAATATTGCCGGTGATTGTATAGTAAGCACCTCTTCCTTGGAATAACCTAAAAGATTTTCGGCTCCTTTGTTAAAGGTTGTAATGGTGCCATATAAATCAGTTCCAATGATAGAAACTTGTGTGCTAGAATCTAAGATTCCTTGAAGTTTATTGATGGTTTCGGCTAGTTTTTTCTCAGCCATTTTTTGGGCAGTGATATCTATTATTTGAGAAATAAAATATAAGGTTTTACCCATTTCATCTCGTACTATGGATGCCGCAAGAATGATGTAAATGATACTTCCATTTTTGCAAAAGTATCTTTTTTCCATGTGGTAAAAATTACGAGTTCCTGCAACAAGTTCCTGCAATAAAGTAAGATCAGCCTCTAGATCTTCAGGGTGCGTAATATCTTGAAAAGTAAGTTGCATCAGCTCGCTTTCTGAATAGCCTATTAACTGACACAAATGCTGGTTTACTTTTAACCATTGTCCTTTTTCGTTTAGTAAGGCCATGCCTATAGCTGCATTTTCGAAGTTACCTCTAAAAGCTTGCTCGCTAATATTAAGTTGTTCTTCTGTTTTTTTTCTGTCAGTAATATCTTCAGTATACATGATTATACCACCAATACTATTGTCATCATTGTACCATGGTTTGTCTTCCCATTTTAGCCATTGTACAGTTCCATCTAATCTGACAAACTTATCTTCTTCTTTTCTATGAATTTCTCCAGCCAGACAACTTTGATGAATTTGCTTCCATTCTTCACCAATTTCCGGGAAAATTTCATAATGAGATTTACCGATTATATCTTTATCAGTAAGTCCGTAATCAATTTTCCATTTTTCTGAAACGGCCAAATAATTCATTTTAGTGTCAAACATTGCTATTGCGGTAGGTGTTTGCTCAATAAAATTAATATTTCTCTGCAGCTTTCTTTTTTGTTCTGAAATGTCAGTATGTGTCCCAAACATCAATAAAGGGCTGCCGTCACTGGTCCAGCTTATCACTTTTCCTTTGTCAAGTACCCATATCCAATGTCCCTCTTTATGCTTCATGCGGTATTCGCATTGGTAAAACTCAGTTCTTCTTTCAAAGCAGTCTTTTATGCATTGATTAGAAATTTCTATATCGTCAGGATGCACTAAACTGATCCATTTTTCAGTATTTATGGGCTGAATTTCCTCTAGTGTGTATCCAAGAATTTTGGCCCAAAGCTCATTATGCTCTGTTTCGTCTGTTTGAACATTCCATTGCCAGGTTCCGGAATTTGTAGATTGTATTACACTTTTAAGTTTTTCTTTTTCTATGCTTAAAGCAGTAGTGTTTTCTCTTTCTAAAGTGATATCTTGAAAAGTTCCATAAATGCTCGAGCAGATTCCATTTGTGAAATTCGCTTTTCCAATAGAGCGGACCCACTTTAAACTGTTGTTTTTTGTTTTTATTTGTAATTCCAGGTCGTACGATTTTCCTAATGAAATGGCATTTTCAATGGCGCTAATAATTCTATTTCGCGATTCACCCTCTACGTAAAAATTAATAGCGGTTTCCAAGCTAGGTTCGTAATCCAAGGGTAGTCCGTGAATTACCTTGGTCATGCTGCTCCAGTTTATTTTGTCGTTTGCAAGATCGTAATCCCAATAGCCAATTAGCGCTATAGAATTGATTTTTTCCAGAACATTATCTTGTTTTTTAAGTTGGATTAAATGCTCCTGTATTTTTAATTCATTTAAGGTAGCTTTCTCAACAGTACTAATTTTTGTAAATCCTTTTAGCGTTCGAAAAATTTCGCCGTTTTCATTCTTTATAGGCAATGATTGACATCGCATATAAAGGCTAGCACCATTTTTATGTCGAAATTGAAGGATGGAATCTTGTGTTTCACTAAAAGCGGTAGTACTACTATTTTTTGTGTCACACGAGATGTACTCTTCATTTAATTCTTCGGGATATTCATAACCCAATGTCATCCAGAATTTCGGATTTCGCCATTGGTCCATTTTACTTTCATAGGATAACCCATCAAGAGCATGTTCCTGAATAAAATCAAAAACCGTATCGTCGATCTTGACTAGCTGGTACAGTTCTTTTTTAAGATTTATCATTTAAAGGGTCATTTTAACTATTACTCTTTTTTTATATCAACCTAATAACATGCTATTATTATTAAACGTTTATTAAGGAATAGTTTTGTTTTTACTGGATAATTCGAATTACTTTATCGTGGTCATACCGTAAATATAAATCAAAAATTGTATTATAAAAATTTATAATTTCAGAAAAATTAAGTATTTTTTTTATATATTTTCAACTCAATTCATTTTTTTTTGATTAGCACTTATCATTATGTTTTTGAGGTTGTATTAAATCTAATGGTAAGCTTTTGTGATAATGAAAGAAAGATTTAGTTTGATGAAAAATTTGCAATCCTATTTTTCAATCTATTTTTTTTCAGATTAGGATTAGTTTTCATACAGCAACAATCGGTTTCTTACCGTTGTTAATTCAGTTTGCAAGGCTTCTATTTTTTGTAATAAATTAAATACAATATCGATACCTTCTAAGTTTACTTCTAACTCTTGATGCATTCTGATTATTTTTTCAATCTCATAAATGGCATCTTTATGGATATATGGTATTTTTTCCACGATGTGAATTTCGACCAGCCCTATTTGGCTTAAATTTCCAAAAAAGCTTTGTTCTATATTGTAATGTTGACACAAGATATTTACGGGAATAAAGTTTTCTATACTCATGATTTTTTTATGTTAGCGAGTTCAGTAAATAATTCTTTTTCTCGATCGGATAAGTTGGATGGAACCACAATTTGATAGTTAATGTAAAGATCTCCAAATTGACCTTCTTTTTTATAGACAGGAAATCCTTTTCCTTTTAGTTTTACTTTCGAGCCGTTTTGGGTTCCAGGTGCTACTTTTAGTTTTACTTGTCCGTCGAATGTATTAACGGTTATTTCACCACCTAAAATGGCAGTAAATAAGTCTAAATCTACGGTTGAATACAAATTATTCTTATCTCTTTTAAAATTAGTGTGGTTTTCAATAGAAAAGGTAATATATAAATCTCCTTTTGGTCCGCCTGCAGCACCTGCAGCACCATGACCGGCAATTTTAATGATTTGGCCATTCTCAACTCCTGCAGGAATTGTGAGACGGATGTTGCTGCCATTAATGGTTAATGTCCTTTTATGCGTGGTGTAAACATCCTTTAATTCTAAATGCAATTCAGCATTGAAATCTTGCCCTTTATATGGAGTATTTTGTGTTCTGCCACCTCTTCCGCCAAACATAGATTCAAAAAAATCAGAATAATCTCCACCATTAAAACCGGTTTGTTGCCTATTGCCTTGGTACTGTTGTTGCTGCCTTTTTGATTGTTCAAATTCATCAGCATGTTGCCAATTTTCTCCATAGGTATCATATTTTTTACGATTTTCAGGATGGCTTAAAACTTCATTAGCTTCATTTACTTCTTTAAATTTGATTTCGGCTTCTTTATCATTTGGATTTAAGTCTGGATGATATTTACGCGCCATTTTTCGATAAGCTTTTTTTATTTCTGTTTCCGTCGCTTTTTTATCTACTTCTAATACTTTATAATAGTCTATAAATGCCATCGTTATTCTTTTTTAGGAATGTTATTGAACGGGATTGTCACAGATTGATAGGGTATAGTGTGCTGTTTTGAAAGAAATAGCGACTATCAAATTTAATCATTTTTAATAAGAAATGATCTGATAAATTGTTTTATTTCAGGTGTTTGTCTTTGAAAGTAGGGGAGTGCATGCTTGCTTTTATTATGTTTAAACTGTAGTGATTAATGTTGAACGCTAGCCATAATAGTGCTGATTTGGATATGAATGGTTATACCTGCAGTAGTGTCCTGTCAATTAATGCTCGTTTATACACTTGAAGCCGAGTTTGGGACTATTTTTAGGTGTGCTTTTAAATTTGAAAAAGGAAAGTAAGTTCTTTTATTTTTAATAAAAAATTTAAATAAGTGTGCTTCATCTATACGTACGTTAGAGCTCATTGGGTGAGATGTGATTGTATTCCCAAGCATTTAAATTGGCAATAGTCGTATTTGCAATGGCTTGAATCGCCTCATTAGTTAAAAATCCTTGATGACCTGTAATTAGCACGTTGGGTAGCGCACGAAGTATTGTATAGGGATGATCATTAATTTTCTCATTAATATGATTTTGAAAAAATATAGCGCGCTCTTTTTCATAAACGTCCATTCCTGCAGCTCCAATTATCCCTTTTTGTAAAGCGTCGATTAAATCCTCCGTGTTCACAATCATTCCACGTGCTGTATTGATAAAAACGACTCCTTTTTTCATTTTAGAAAAAAGCGCATGGTTGAACATGTACTTCGTCTCACTGTTCAAAGGACAATGCAGTGAAATGATGTCTGATTGTTCTACTAATTCGTCTAGAGAGCAGTAACGAAGGTTGGTTTCTTGAACTATTTTTTCATTATGGACAGGGTCGTATCCTAGCAGTTTACAACCAAATCCCTGCATTATTCTTGTAAAAGCTCGTCCTGTTTTTCCTGTACCAATGACGCCTACTGTTTTTCCATGTAAATCAAAGCCTACTAATTCATTTAATCGATAATCGCCTAATTCCATTAGTTTTTGACCTAATACTATATTCCTATTTAAAGCCAATAATAAGGCAACAGCTTGTTCTGCCACTGCATAGGGAGAATATTCAGGGACATTGGCTACTTTAATTCCTAATGATTTCGCTGTTTTTAAATCGATATGATCATGGCCTACAGAACGTAATGCAATGTATTTCACACCCAAATGATATAACTTTTCTAATGTTCTAGCATTTGCTAAATCGGATGTAAATAGTGAAATCGCTTGATATCCCTCAGCTAGTTGAACTGTGTCTTCACTTAAATTGTTTTCAGTATATTCCATTTCAAGTTTTCCATGTTTAGCTAGCGCTAAAAATGGTTTTTCGAATTCAAATATGCTGTAAAAAAGAATTTTCATGATTTTAGGAATTGATTTTAAATAGTACGCTTATGCAATACAAGCGCTTGCTGTAAGGTAGTCTTTTTTTATGGTTTTTAAGGCTGATTAGCGGTTTATCTTGATTGTGTCTTGCAATGGCTGTGCCAGAAATAAAGTAGTGGTCACACTTCAAGAAAAAGTAGAACCGCTTTAATTCAATTGAAAAGTACTAAATTCGATAGGGTTTTGCTAAAAGTCGCTGGTGTACACTTTTTACTTGGAAAGTAAAGTCAGCTCAACGGTTATTTCGGGTTCGAGTCTAATGTTTGCTTTGATGGTGTTTGAAATTAAGCAAGAAATTTTACTCATTTCCATTATGTACTTCACGTCATCTGGATTTTGAAAAAAGGGAATGACTACTTTTGGTTTTAATACGATTCCTGTGATATTGGGTTTTCCCTTTATCAAATCGATGGTGCAACTAGAACTACTTTCAAAACTTACAAATTGAACATTCGCCTTTTCAGCTTTATTTAGGAATGTAGTCATCAAACAACTGTTTAAGGAGGTTAGCAGTAAATGTTCAGGCGACCAGATTCCTTTCATGGATTTTGACAAATCAGATGGTGAATCTATTTTTGAATTTTTCGGAAATACAGATGAGATTAAAAGTCCTTTTCTATTTTCCTTGCATTTTAAATTAACTTCGTACGTATTCATCTTAAATTATTTTTAATTATTGAAGAATGGAATGATCTAATTTTATAGGAACGCAAACCAGCAGCAGTGCTAAGCGGTTTAATGGATAGGTATTTAGGTAACTCAATTTTGTTTTAAAGGGGTGAAATTTGTTAGTTATTAATGATGTTCGATTTTTAAATAGTTGATGTCTTAATTTGACTTTTTTTTATTTTTTTAGAATATGAAAAAATTGGGGTGCTATTTTTTTCAATGAAAACAGCCCTTTATTTTCTGTATTTGTAATCGTAAAACAAACAGTTTTAAATAATGGTGAGTAGACAAGTAGAGGTCTATTTCTCTAAGCTTTAATTTTACGAAATGTGGTATTTATAGTCGCATTAGTCCTGGAACCATTCAGATAAACGTGTAATAATGACGAATATCAATGTAGTGCTCATTATTAGTGTTTTGTATTCAAAAGCAGGTAGGTAATTCTTTTTTCAAGACTGCTTATTGTAAATTTAAGAAAATATTTTTTAAAAACGGCAAAATGGAGATAAATTTATTGAATTAATGGAGATGAAATGGCTGTAATTTAATTGGTTGCATTTTTTAATTTCCATATTATCCTCAGTCAATTAATTGTGTATTTCTTTTATTACTTTGGGAATAGCATTTTGAGTTGGTTTTAAAGTATCACAACTATTTCTCTTTGTTTTTATTACG
>CAWURM010000061.1:0-9461 GCA_963924965.1 uncultured Flavobacterium sp. | reverse complement strand
TTAAACAGCGCTTTTGAACTAGGAGGCAAAGACGCCAATTATACTTTAATTCATGTCGTAGAAACTGTTGGCGCCTTAATTTACGGAGAAAATATTGACGACCACGAAACCTTAGTAGACGAAAAATTATTGAATGAATACAAAGAAATGCTGACAGCAAAAGGCTTCAAAGTAGCAACCCAACTTGGATTTGGAAAACCAAACAAAGTAATTCCAGAAATTGTTAATGCCGCTAATTTTGATGTCTTAGTAATGGGAACCCATGGCCACACTGGCTTTAAAGATTTAATTTTTGGTACCACCGTTGATAAATTGAGACATAAAATTTCCATTCCGCTCTACATAGTAAAAAACTAGTAGTCTTTGGAGCTCATTCCCGCTATTCGCTCTATCTTTATCTTTTTTAAAAATAAAAAGATAAAGGATGCCGCTACTATCGGGGCTAAAATAAAAGAACATGACACTTTCAGAAGAAAATTATCTTAAAGCCATATACCATCTCACCGTAGTTTCAAATGCGGATGTGAGCACGAATGCTATTGCCGAAATGATGGAGACCAAAGCCTCATCTGTTACGGATATGCTTAAAAAGCTAGCCGAAAAAGACTTAGTTAACTATAAAAAATACCAAGGGGTTTCATTAACAGATCAAGGGAAACTAGCCGCCAAAATGATTGTTAGAAAACACCGCCTTTGGGAAGTTTTCTTAGTAGAGAAATTGGATTTTTCTTGGGACGAGGTACACGACATCGCTGAGCAATTAGAACACATCAAATCAGAAAAACTCATTAATAAACTAGACGATTTCTTGGGCAACCCAACCGAAGACCCACATGGCGATCCCATCCCAAACGCGCATGGAGAAATATTTAAAATTGAAAAACAATTGCTCTCGGAGCTTTTGGTAAACCAAAAAGGAATGTGTGTTGGAGTGAAAGATACCTCATCTGAATTTTTAAAATATCTCGATAAGCAAGAAATAGCTTTGGGATCTAAAATTGAAATTTTAAGCAAAGAGACTTTTGATTTATCGCTAAAAATTAAAGTAGACGGTAAACATTTGACTATTTCAAATAAAATTGCGAGTAACCTTTTTGTAAAAACAAATTAGCACTTTTACAACAGCCTTAATTCTACCAATAGAAAAAAAATAAAATGAAAAAAAGCATCCTTTTACTAATCCTGACTTTCAGTTTGACCACTTTAGCTCAAAACAAGAATCTCAGTTATTTTAAAATTACTCAAAAGGAATGTCTCACTAAAAAAGGATATCAGTTGGTTTTGAAAGAAGTCATTTCGGATTCGCGCTGTCCTGAAGGTGTCAATTGTATTTGGGCTGGAGAAATCAAATTGCTAATGGCAATATATCAAGACAAGCAGTTTGTTGGTGAACAAACCATCACTCTTTCTGATAAAAATTTTCAAGAAAATAAAAAATGGTTTACAATCTACTTAGCTTCTAGTAAAAGTGACATAGAAAGCATCGATGTTGTTCCCTATCCAAAAGAAGGTGTGAAAATCAATCCTAAAAAATATTATTTAAAAATTGGATACCATAAACCGCTTTAAACAAGGGAGGATTTATTTTTTATCGCTTTTAAAACCAATTAATTTTCTAATTTGCAGTTCGCTTTCCTCAAGAGCAACTTCCATCTTTTTATAAGAAGTAATATCTTTTATATTTGCCACAGCAGCGATAACATAATTGTTATCATCAATTATTGGTCGACCGCTAATGATTACTCTTTTTTTATCTCTAGTTTCTGAGTCTTCAATTACAATCTCAACATCATCTGTAGATTCTCCTTTTAAAGCCTTTTCTAATGGAAGGTTTTGCGCTGGGAAAATAGTGCGCTCATCAGGATAATACAAGTCATATTTTGCTGACCAATCTAAAGCCGTTGGAACTCCACCGTCTTGTTTAATTCCTATAATTTCCTCGGCCATATGATTGGATAATACAATTCGCTTATAAGTGTCCGTAACAATAATGCCCTCGCCAATATTTTCTAGAATTAATTTTAATTTTAACTCATTCAAACGCACTAATTTATCTGCTTCTATCTTTTCGTTTTCTAACTTTTTACTTTGAGAAATATCTTTGATAAAACCAATAAAAATATATTTCCCTGCAATCGTTGCTTGAGAAACGGTTAACTCAATTTCAAATTCTTCTTTGTTTTTATTAAGAGCAGTGATTTCAACTGTTTTGTTGATATAAGGTCCTTCTGCCGTTTCAAGAAAATGCTGAAAACCCTTCATATGACTTTCTTTATGCTGCTCTGGAACAATTAAATCTCGCATCTTTTTCCCGATGACTTCTTGAATCGACCATCCAAATATTTTCACAGCCTGAGGATTCCATCTTATAATATCCCCTTCGTCATTAATAACAATTAACGCATCTGGCGCTTCGTTAAAAATGGTTTGCAATTGCCCTTCGCTTTCTTTTAGCTTTTGGTCGGCCATTTTTTTCTCAGTGACGTCCCGCATTATCGAACGATGACCCGTAATCTTATTTCCTTCCTTTAGTTGCCTAACAGTTTGCTCAATCCATTTTTGTGCTCTATTTTTAGTTATAATAGGAAATGCAAGGGTAGTTTCGTCAATTTTGTTTTTAAACTGATTCAAATAAAATTCAGCTACCCGATCGCGCCATTCAGGAGACACGAGTTCTATTATATTAGTGCCTATGAGCTCAGTTTGGGTGAAGCCGGTTAATTTTTCACAAGACGGATTGACGTAAGTAAAATTTCCTTTGTAATCCGTTGTATGCACTAGATCGCTAGTGTTCTCTACTATTTCACGATACTTTTCTTCTCCTTTTCTCAGTGTTTCAATGGCTTCAGCTAATTGGGCTGTGCGTTCGATTACTTTATGTTCTAGTTCTTCATTCAATTTTTTAATTACATTCTCAGAGTTTTTTCGTTCGGTGATATCGTGAATCACTAAAACTCCTCCTACCACCATTCCAGCGGAATTTTTCAATGGTCTGGCAGTGGCCGTAACAAAAAGACCCGCTGTTTTTCTATAGTTTTGGATAAACATTTCTTGATTATCTACATCTTCTCCATTTAAGGCTTTAACTAATGGTAGTTCTTCCGTGCTGAAAATAGTTTTAGTATCGGCAGCATAAAAACCGTAAGTATCTGCCCATTTTTCAATTGGAAGATCAATAGCTCCAAGACCAATAATCTTTTCGCTAGCCGTGTTCCATAGCAAGAATTTTTTATTTTCATCCACTACTATCAATCCATCTCCCATGTTTTGAATGACGGATTGTAATAAGGTATTTTGTTTGTTTAATAATTCTTTGGAAAGAGCCACCTCATTGTCTCTTTTTTCTATGGTTTCTAGCAATTCATTGAGCCCAATGGACAAGGTACTAATTTCATCTTTCCCTTCAACTGCCATTCTAATTTTATAATCGGCTGTATCTTTTATTTGCTGGATGCCGGTGACTAAATTCAATAAAGGTTTAGAAATGTATTTTTTTATAAAAATGGCAATTAAAAATGCTAACCCTATACCTACAACAAGAAGTATAAGCCCCATTCGCAAAACATCCATTTTGATTTTATTCAATTCTGACAGTTCAAAACGCATCAAAACCTGACCTATAACTTCATTTTCTTTTTTTATTTTACTGTATACAAACAGTTCATTACCCTTAAACATAAAAGAATCCGATGGTCCTGTTGGAACTAAAAATTGATATTTTGGTTCTGTATTGTCCTTAGTATAAGAAGCAAATACTTTCCCTTTTTTATCTAAAATGGTCGCATTTAAAATATCGTGTTGCACATTTAATTCGGCCAATATTTTATTGGCGGCAGCATTATCCAAAAAATCAAGAGCGGAAACACTATTGAAACCAACTACTTGCGCAATGGCTTTTGAACTTATCGCCTTGCGGTCTTTGAACCCTTTTATGTCGATCAAAACAAAAGCCGTGATGCAAATGACCAGCACAAATGCGGAGGTAAATACTTGCATAATAACGAGCTTGTTCTTTATAGATATGTGATTTAGATTAAACATATGATCATTGTTTTAGACATTTAAAACCTTCTTTTTTGTTTTCTAGCAATTAAAGCCTTTTTGCCTAACGGCACCTTTATTGCACAATTATAGCATGTTGCAACAAAAAGGAACTAATCCCTATTCCTGCCTTATTTATTGCTTTGAGATTGACCTCAAACTTTAATTTATTTTCCACTATGACAAAATTCATTTGAGCGCCTTTTCTTCCATACCCGTTCTGCTCAGTGACAATCAAAACTGGTTTTCCAGCGTATTCAGCTAGAATTGTTTCAATTGGTACGGAGCAATTGTAGGGCACAAACAATATGTTACAAAAACGGATATCCTTTAAATTCTTATATTCTTTAATCAACATTTTCTTGTTTTTCGCCATACTCTGCAACTCATTGGTTATGGGACTGCCTTCTAAAACAGCGATGTTAAATGTTTGAGATTTAGAAAAATTTTTCCAAACCACATAGTCTACAAAACGATATAAAAAACTAGCCTTCAATTCATAGTCTTTACCACCCGTATTCTCTTGAGCAGTTGCTAGATTTCCTCCCATCAATACGATGACTACCGATAAAAAGAACAATTGATTTATAGTTTTCATACTTCTGTTTTTAAAACGGTTTCATTATGTGCTGTAAAGCAGTTTTTCTTGTATTCAAAACCTATAGACAAGTGCAAGACCCAGCTGAGTTCCCAGTTGACTAAAATGATATCCTTCATATGTCATTTGAGAATAACGACCGTTGAATGTAATTAAATTAAACTGCGATTTAACTTGAATGGGGTCATTTAAGAGTGTGGCACCAACCTCATTTTCTGCTTTAAATTTCCACTGAGGCACGACATTAAATAAATTGTTTACATTTAATGATAAAGTCAGCTGATCTGATAGCGAATAATTAACTCCTAAGTCGGTAACTATTTTTGGAGTAAACTCTGTTCTTAAATTTGGATTTAATCCATTTTGCTTGAATGTCGTTGTCCCGAAGTAGGTGTTATTAAGAAAGAAATCGTATTTATTTATTTTGTAGTTACCACCCAAAACCCACTTTGTTTTAGGTCTTGAGCTAAACATTAACGCATTTAGGGTGGGGCTAAAATTATCGCTGCTTACAGCTGATATCCTTTTGTTTTCAAATACTATATTCCCAGATAAATTAAGTTCTATTTCTCCATTTCGAAACGGAATTTCTCCATAATTCATCACCACATCCAATCCAGATGTTCGAGAGTCAAACGAGTTTTCGAACCAGGATACTGTGCCAAATTGAGTATCTACTCTGTCCCCCAAGAGAATTCGGTCTTTGACAGTAATGGAGTAATAATCCACTGTGAAATTGATATTTTTAAATGGATTAGCACCAATACCCAAGGTCATGTTGGTCGATTTTTCAGCATCTAATTTGGGAATACCTAATATGCGAGACTGAACCGAAATATTACTTATCAAGCCATTCACTTTAATCCCTTCGCCAGGGACAAATGAATATTGCGATTTTTGAGAATAAATTTGATGCAAGGTAGGTGCTCTAAAACCAGTAGAAACGGAACCCCGTAGTATGACTTTATCATTAGGGAATTTATACCTTGAACTCATTTTCCAGACTGTTGCACCTCCAAAATCGCTATAGTCTTCATATCGAATCGTACCATTAATCATAAAATCTTGAGTAAAATCATAAGCCAAATCAAAGTATCCTCCAAAATTATAGCGATTCCACTTCCCTGAATTTTCGGGTCTATTGCCGGAAAACGAATCGGCCCCTTGTCCCTCCCAAGAAGCCTGATCACCCTCTTTAATCAAGAAAGTTTCTGTTCTAATTTCTGAACCAAAAGCAATACTAATTTTATCCGAAACCACCTTAGAAATATCTAAATTTCCCACAATATGTTGAAAAGAGGCACCTCCGGGTTTAAAATTTATGGGACTATTTTCTTGGTAAACATTAGTCCCATTAAGATCTTTTACGCCTGATCTATTTTGAGAATTTTCTACAGTATAATTTTGAGAATTTCCGCCTATCGTAATACTAGCATCACTATTCCATCCATTTCTTGTTGATTTATACCCAAGGGTTGCATTATAATCATTTAAATCCCCAGTAAATGTTGGTAAATACCCCTGATATGAAGAGGCGGTACCATCCCCAAAAAAGTCTTTTAAATAAGTGGGATACGTGGATGAAGTACTCCAGTTTAGAATAGTATTGTTTTCAAAAGGATTGCTAATCGATCTCCAATATGGGGTTCTGTAATTGGCAAAGGAATTTACTTTTTTAAATACGTAGGCCGCATTGTAATAGAATTGCGTTTCATTTGACAAATTAAATCCGCCATTCACTATAAATTTTGCCGCACTTGTTTCTTGAGCACCATTGATATTTTTGGCATCTGGGTTGTTTTTTAGAAACGAATCTACCCTTTCTCTCCCTGAAGAATTTCCTTGATTTATGGTTGCTAATTTAGCATTATAATCCGCTGAACCTTTGTATTCTTCAAATATGGCATTGATTTGTGCTTGGGTCTTTCCCTCAATATTTGTTCCGTTGAGCGTATGATCATCGTTTACGTAACTAGATGGTAAATTGGAGTTAATTTTTATAAAATCATTAAACTCCCCTTCGGCATCGACTTGTCCGGGCCTATTGGCTAAATTCACTTTTGAGAAATCCATTGTATAATTGACAAATCCGTTATTAGCGGTACTAGAACCATTATTAAAACTTACAGCAAGTAGCTCACCATCTCCCGCTGAGGTTATCCCTGTTCGAATCCTAACTGCGCCATTATTGGATCGTTTTTTCAGAATAACATTAATTACTCCAGCGATCGCATCAGACCCATATTGAGCAGAAGCACCATCTCTCAATATTTCAACTCTTTCGATTGCGTCTATAGGAATTCCAGCAATATCAACAGCTGCTTCGCCTCGCCCTGGAGAAGTTTGTACGTATAACAAAGCACTTACATTTTTTCGCTTTCCATTAATTAGAATTAACGTTCTACTGGGTCCCATATTTCGTATTTCATAGGGATCTAATAATGAAGTGGCATCATTTACGGGCGTTTGAACGGTATTGAAAGAAGGAATTTTGTATTGTAAGGCCTTGTCTAAAGTTAATTGACCCGTAGATTGAAGATCCTCTGCTGAAAGCACATCAATAGGCAAGGATGTGGTGGTATTACTTCTGGGGACCGCTCTCGTTCCAGTCACCACTACCTCATCTCTATTTTGTCCTCCCTGTTGTGATAAAACCGCATTCAAAATAGTTTCGGTAACCACATATTCTTGTTTAGAAAACCCATAGTAACTTACAACAAGTGTAGCACCTTCTTTTACAGTAATCGTGTAGGCTCCATTAATATCAGTAGATACACTATTACTAGTACCCTTTTCTGTAATGTTAGCTCCCGCCAAAGCTACGCCTGCGTTGTCTAGGACAAAACCTGAAATTTCTTTTTGTGAATAAAGAAAAGTAACCTTCAGAAAAAATAATATTAAAATAAATTTTTTCATAATTTGTTGGTATTGGTTCACTTTGGCTTGAAATCAATGGCAACATTACACCCCTATTTCATCACTACTTTCTTGTTTTCGATAAGAAAAGTAGGAGTTGAGCGGTTCCTTCAAGAAAATAAAATCATTTTTATTTTAAATGATAATGGAATTATTTTTCCCTTTTTTTTCTTGTGAATTTTTTTTGAAAAGAATTACTATTTATGATCCCCTTTTGAACTGTAGGTTCTAATTCTAAAGGGAAGTCTTTTATGGCGTTTTAAATTTTTATTTCGAATGCAAATTAACTTCAAGCCCATTTGCAATTGCTAAACATTCAATAGAATCTAATACAGGAATTTCTTTAAGGATTAAAGCCTAAAAACCACTTTTATTAGCTCCTCACTTCGCCGATGATACTAACATCAAATACTAGAAGTAAAAGAAAGACTATTTATATTAAACTGTCCTAAATTCTACTATAAATTTAATAAAAATTAATTTATTACAACGCTGTTTATGAGTATTTTATAAAAAAATATTACAAAAAACAATAAATAAAATATAAAAAAAGAAGTGCTTTAGTGGCAGCCACAATCTGAATCTCCACCACAATTTTTATCTGATTTTTTCTTTTTTAAAAAGAATTTTTTAATCAAAAAAGTGAGTGCAATCCCCAGTGCTAAAAAGGCTAAGATTTCTTGAAGCATAATGGTTTACTTTAAAATTTGATACGCTAATAATGCCACAACATACGCAAAAGCACTCATGAAAATAAGTTGACCTAAAGGCCACTTCCAGGAATTAGTTTCTTTGCGCGTTATTGCTAGAGTACTGGCACATTGCAAGGCAAAGGCATAGAATAACAATAAGGAAATACCAGAGGCAAAATTGAATATTTTGTCTCCTGTTTCTGGATTTATTTCTGCTGCCATTTTATTTTTTATCGTGTCTTCATTATCGCTCCCACCTACACTGTAAATCGTTGCTAATGTTCCCACAAACACCTCTCTTGCCGCAAAAGAACTGATAATAGCAATTCCTATCTTCCAATCATAACCTAACGGAGATATAGCAGGTTCAATGGTTTTTCCCATGATTCCTATATAGGAATTTTCCAGTTTATAGGAAGCCACTTTGTTGTCTAATTCTTGCTGATTTAAGTTATAATTTTCAGTTTGAGTTCGTATTATTTCTTCGGCATTCTTGAATTTTTTTCCAGGGCCATAAGAAGCGAGGAACCATAAAACGATAGATATCGCCAAAATTATTTTTCCAGCCTCAAAAACAAAAGCTTTGGTTTTTTCGATTACATTGATGGCCACGTTTTTAAACATGGGTAATTTGTAATTAGGCATTTCAACTACGAAAAATGTTTTCCCTTTTATTTTTAAAATTTTATTTAAAACATAAGCTGAAAATATTGCCATTCCAAAACCCAAAAGATACAACAGCATTAAAGTTAACCCTTGCAGATTTAATATACCCAAAACTCGGGTGTCAGGAATTACTAATGCAATGATTATGGCATAAACCGGTAATCTCGCCGAGCAAGTCGTAAACGGAGTCACTAAAATCGTAATTAACCGTTCTTTCCAATTTTCAATATTTCGAGTCGCCATAATCGCCGGAATAGCACATGCCGTTCCTGAAATCAATGGGACAACACTTTTTCCCGACAATCCAAACTTGCGCATGATTTTATCCATTAAAAACACTACTCGACTCATATAACCACTTTCTTCTAAAATAGATATGAATAAAAACAAGAACGCGATTTGAGGAATGAATATTAATATTCCTCCAATTCCCGGAATAATTCCCTGGGAAATTAAATTAGTTAAAACTCCTGCAGGCATCGAATCACTAGCCCATGTACTTAAAGAAGCAAAAGAGCTGTCAATAAAATCCATTGGGATTTTTGACC
>CAWURM010000060.1:0-4442 GCA_963924965.1 uncultured Flavobacterium sp. | reverse complement strand
ACAAAGGCAACCTGGATTTTCTCAATAAATCAGGAATTATCGCTACCGGCAGCCTGCGTCGTCAAGCGCAATGGTTAAATAAATACCCTACTCATAAAGTTGTTGACCTTCGCGGAAATGTGAATTTACGCATGAAAAAGTTGAACGAAGGGGACTGGAATGGAGCTGTTTTTGCAGCTGCTGGTTTAGAACGCATCAACTTGAAACCGGAGAATTTCATCAATTTAGACTGGATGATTCCTGCTCCTGCACAGGGAGCAATGCTAGTGGTAGCCATGCAAAACGATGCTTTTACTTTAGATGCTTTATCACATTTAAATGATATTGAAACAGAGATTGTAACCTATATAGAACGCCAATTTCTAAAAACGCTTGAAGGAGGTTGTACCGCGCCTATTGGAGCTTTGGCCAAATACAATGAAGACGAAGATACCATTCATTTTCAAGGTGTTTTATTTTCACTTGACGGAAAAGAAAAAATTGAAATCGATAAAATTGTTCCTATCGAAGAATGGAAGAAACTAGGATTCTACTCGGCTCAAGAAATTCTGAATAACGGAGGGACACAATTAATGACGGAAATCAAAAATAATTTGAAAAAATAATGAGCCAAATAAGTATTTTATCCACCAAAACATTATCGGCAGAACAAAGACAAGTATTCATTGATGCTGATTTTGATCTATTAGAACAAGATTTTATCGAAATTAAAAACAACCTTTTTGATTTGAATACAATCAACAAAAACTTGATTTTTAGTAGTCAGAATGCGGTTTTAAGTTTGATGGAACAAAACGGTTGGGAAGCTTTAAAAACCAAGCCTGTTTTTTGCGTAGGGATTAAAACCAAAGAATTATTAGAAGCAAATGGTTTCACTGTGGATGTCTACTTAGACTACGCGTCAGAATTAGCCGAAATTATTACATTGATTTACAACCAAGAAAGTTATACTTTTTTTAGCGGAAACTTGCGTAAAGAGACTTTACCAGAAGCGTTGAAAGAAGCCGGAATCACTTTTAACGAAATTGAAGTGTACCAAACCACATTAGCACCTTTTAAAATTTCAGACCAAGAGAATTTTGACGGAATTATGTTCTTCAGTCCCTCTGCTGTTGAAAGTTATTTATCGAATAATAAAATTAAAAAAGAAGTGTGCTTTTGCGTGGGCAGTACAACCGCCGCTGCATTAGAATCTAAGAAAATAAAAAATATAGTAATTTCTGAAATACCAACAATCGAAGACGTGATTATTGAAGTGTTACAGCATTACAAACCTGCGCCTCAAGAAGGAAATTAGAACAGAAAATATAAAAATAAACCATCAGCTAAAAGCCCAAAGCGATTAGTTAATAGCAAGAAAATGATAAAAAACGACTTATTTTTAAGAGCATTAAAAGGAGAAACAGTGCAACGTCCGCCAGTGTGGATGATGCGTCAAGCCGGTAGGTATTTACCTGAATTTATCGCTTTGCGTGATAAATATGATTTCTTTACCCGTTGTCAAACTCCAGAGTTGGCTGCCGAAATTACCGTACAACCGATTCGTAGAATCGCTCCAGATGCTGCGATTTTATTCTCGGATATCTTAGTAATTCCGCAAGCCATGGGAATTGACGTAGAAATGAAACCTAATTTTGGGCCGTATTTACCACATCCTATTCGTACGATTCAAGATGTGGAGAACGTAATTGTTCCTGATGTTCACGAAACGTTAGGATATGTTTTTGACGCTATTAAATTGACTAAGGAAATGTTGAATGATGAGGTGCCATTGATTGGTTTCGCAGGTTCGCCCTGGACAATTATGTGTTACGCTGTAGAAGGGCAAGGGTCTAAAAGCTTTGATAAAGCTAAAGGATTCTGTTTTCAATACCCTGAAGCAGCACATGTTTTATTACAAAAAATCACCGATACTACTATTTTATACCTAAAAGAAAAAGTAAAAGCGGGAGTAAATGCTGTTCAAATTTTTGACTCTTGGGGTGGCATGTTATCTCCAACAGACTATCAAGAATTTTCATGGAAATATATCAACCAAATCGTTGAAGCACTTGCTGATGACGCTCCGGTAATTGTTTTCGGAAAAGGATGTTGGTTTGCCTTAAACGAAATGGGAAAAAGCCGTGCTTCTGCATTAGGAGTAGACTGGACTTGCTCGCCTAGAAACGCAAGATACCTTTCTGGTGGAAATATCACGTTGCAAGGAAATTTTGATCCATCAAGATTGTTATCGCCAATTCCCGTGATCAAGAAAATGGTGCACGAAATGATTGACGAATTCGGAAAAGACAAATACATCGTGAACTTAGGTCACGGTATTTTACCAAATATCCCTGTTGATCACGCCAAAGCGTTCATTGATGCAGTGAAAGAATACAATCAATAATAGCAAATGCTAAATAAAGGACTAAGAGACGAGAAGAAAGTAAAGATCGACACTATGTTGACCACTTTACTTTCTTTGTTTTTTGTGCCAAAGTTTTGGAATATTGAAGATACAAGTTTGATTGATAGTCAATTGACGGATTTAAGTTTGAGTACGGCTATTTTATGTGAAATATCCGAAAAGGATTTTATCACTGTACTCTCTGGATACGGTTTTGATTGGGAAGATAAAGAAAGATTTGCTGATTTTTTGATGACTTACTCTAAGAATAATCAATATGATTTTTCGGCAAAAGCCATCGCTGTTTACAATCATATTCAAATAGAGAGTAAGGCATTCTCGTTTGGAATTAGCAATAAAATAGCTACTATTCAATCAAAATCATAAGGTAAATGAAACTCTGTGAAAACTTTGTTATCGATCGATTAAAATCAACAGATGCTACTACATTGCATCTTTTTTTATTAGATAATACAGAGCGACTTAGTAGGTTTTTCCCGCTTACGCTGTCTAGTAATAAAACTATTGAGAAGTCAGTAGCTTATATTGAAGAAAAAAATGATGAAATAGAGCGAAAAGTAAACTTTACTTTTGCAATTAAAGAATTGAATTCGCAGAAAATTGCGGGTTTGATTATCATTAAAAAAATTGATTGGGTAGATAAAATAGGTGAACTCGCTTATTGTATCGGAAATGATTTTGAAGGGAAAGGTTTGGTTAGGAAAGCCGTTAAAGCTATTTCGGGCTTTGCTTATAATGAGTTAGATTTGAAAGTTTTACAGATTATCGCTCATAAAACGAATGTAGGAAGTGTAAAGGTGGCCGAGAATTGTGATTTTATATGGAAGCGAACGTTATTAAATGAATTTACTCCTATTGGAGAATCTCCGTTAGATATGGAATTATATGAACATACAAATGAAAGATAAATAATGACTAAATTTATCTTTCAAAGTTATTTGGATTAAAATTATAAACAATAGTTTTTAATGGTTAAAGCTTTAAATCTAAATTTTTTATAATATGAAAACACTCATACTTCTTTTATTTGTTACTGTTTCTTTTGCTCAAATTAGAGGTAAGGTAGTTGATTTTAATGGTAAGCCTCTTGTAGCTGCAAATGTTTATTTTGACGGAACAACAGTTGCCACATTAACAGATAAAAAAGGAGATTTCATAATTGACAACACTTTTAGATTAAATACTGTTTTGGTGGTAAGTTTTTTAGGGTATCAAACTCAATATTTAAAAATTGATTCGGATAAGGAATTGTATGTTGTTTTAAAAGAAGTAGCTGAGAGCTTGAATGAAGTCATAATTAAAAAAGATCTTTTTACTAGAAAGCAAAAAATGGAGCTATTTAGAGATCAATTTTTAGGTAGAACTTCATTTGGAAAAGCTTCTAAAATTGAAAACGAAAGCGATATTTATTTTATATATGATAAAGATAAAACAACATTAAAAGCGTTCTCACAAAACCCTTTAATTATAGTTAATAGTGCGTTAGGTTATAAAATAACCTATGAATTATCGAATTTCGAAACTAAGTTTTGGAAACTAAGTATTAATTCTAGAGATGTGACGCGGAGTTTTTTTTCTGGTTTATCTCGTTTTGAAGAAAATGACTCTAGTTCTAAAATAATTAAAAACAGAGAAAAATGTTATACTGGTTCGCAATTAGAATTTTTTAGAAATTTAGGAGACGAAACTTTGGGAAAGGGCAATTTTTTAGTTTTTGAAAAATCATATCAAGTTAACCCCAAGGATAGTTTTATTGTAAGAGATACTTTAGGGTTGAAAAGAGTTGAAGTGTTAAAACAAGAAAGAGGTTTGCATAATAAAAATTTTATAGCTGAATTTAGTTTGTTACACAAAAAAGCTGGTCAGTCAAAATTTATTCTGGAAACTACGTCGTTTTATATTGATCAATTTGGTCTTAATTCAAATATCGAAGATATAAGCTTTTCAGGCAAGTTATCAGAACAAAGAGTGGGAAATATGCTTCCGGCCAATTACAAAATTAATTAATGTTTTATTTAGACATGAAAGAACAATT
>CAWURM010000059.1:0-7347 GCA_963924965.1 uncultured Flavobacterium sp. | reverse complement strand
ACGATAGTGATAATAGAACTAATAATATATTGCACTCCAATGGCGATTACAATAAAACCAACAATTCTGGAGATCGCTACAATTCCGGAGGCACCTAGAATTTTTGCTAAATAGTGAGCACTTCTTAAAGTAATAAATATGGCTACGGCCACTGCTAAAATCGCCAATACAGAAATGATAATTTCAGTCGTATTTTGGTGTTCATGATAAAACGCAATCAATAACGAGATCGATCCTGGACCCGCTAGCATCGGGATAGCAAGTGGAGTTAAAGCAATGTCATTTCGTCTTTGTGCATCATTTTCTACTTTTTTATTCACTCCTCTTTTCTTATTGAAATTCCCTGTTAGCAGTGAAAATCCCGAAGTAGCAATGATAATACCTCCAGCAATTCGAAGGGCCTCAATACTAATCCCAAAGAACGATAAAACATATTCTCCGAAAAAAAAGGAGATGACTAAAATGATAAAAACATTGATAGCTGTCCAGAGGGAAATTCTAGAGCGTTCTTTTTTATCATCGCCCATAGTCAGTCCAACAAAAATAGGGACAGTACCAATGGGGTTTAAAACGGAGAAAAGAGCGGCAAATAAATAAATAAAAAGTTCCATGTTTTTTTTGCGAAATTAGTCGGTTGAATGATTGAAAAGGGTTTTTCGTAGATTAAGAAAAGGTTATAATTAAAAAAGATAAAAACACACTTTTACTTTATAAAAAAGGAAAGATATTAATTTAATTGAAAACAAGCTATAGTATTTCACTACTTTTGCAAAAATAAATAAGTACAATACAATGAAAAATAAAAAAACTTTAGTTCTTGGTGCTTCTACAAAACCAGAAAGATATGCTTTTAAAGCAATTGCTATGTTAGTCGATAAAGGGCATTCGGTACTGGCAATTGGGCAAAATGCAGGGGAAGTAGCAGGAATTAAAATCAAGACTAAAGCCATTCCTTTATCTAATATTGATACCATTACGTTGTATTTAAACCCGGCCCGTCAACGTGATTATTACAATTACATCGTTGAGGCTAAGCCTAAAAGAGTAATTTTTAATCCCGGAACCGAAAATCCAGAGTTGTACCAACTTTTAGAATTAAACAACATAAAGTCAGAGGTAGCTTGTACCTTGGTGTTATTGACTACCAATAGGTATTAATTTTTTTAGGAGCTGCTTCCTGCTATTCGCTTCAATCTTTTCCTTTTTTAAAGAAAAAAAGGAAAAGGATTTCCACTGCTATCAGGGCTAAAAATTTAGAACGTTATTTTTTCTAATGAAGGTTTGCTTATTAAAAGTAAGCCAATAAAAGTAATTAGACCGTTGACAATGATCAATTCATTGTCAAAAACGTATCCAAAAAATAGTGCTTTGGAATTTTCTGTTATTAAAAAAGTAAGGGCGGGAGCTAGAATGCAAATAAAAGGCACTAGTTTGTCGCTTACCGTTTTAGATTTCATAAAAAGACCAAAGCAATACAATCCTAATAAAGGTCCGTAGGTATAAGAGGCAACTCTAAATATCATTCCTACTACGGAGCTGTCATTGACGGCATTGAATAAAATTATGACCAAAAACATTAAAAACGAAAAGCTTAGGTGAACAAAATGTCTGGTGCGAACCACATTGGGTTTGTTTAAATTTTCGGTTTTATCCATATTTAAAAAATCCACACAAAACGAAGTGGTAAGTGCAGTCAAGGCAGAATCGGTGGTGGCAAATGTCGCTGCGGTTAATCCCAATAGAAAGATGATAGCAGGAACTAAACTCAAGTGGTGAAAAGCAATTTCAGGAAAAAGCAAGTCCGTTCTGGGTTTGCCTGTCGCTAAATCGGTTGGAACTTCGATACCATTTTTTGCTGCATAAATATACAATAGCGCACCTACACTCAGGAAGAAAATATTGATAAGAACAAATATTCCCGTGAAGGTAAACATGTTTTTTTGTGCTTCACCTATGGTGGCGCAACTCAGGTTTTTTTGCATTAAATCTTGATCTAGTCCCACCATAGCAATGGTGACGAATATTCCTCCCAGAATTTGTTTGACAAAGTGAAATTTACTCGACATAAAATCATCAAAGAAAAATATTTTAGAATAGTTACTGTTTTTAACTTCCTCAAAAGCCGCAACAAAGCTCAGGTCTAAACTTTGGCAAATAAAATAAATAGTCAAGAATACGGAACTAACAAGGAAAAGAGTTTGAAGCGTGTCCGTAATAATGATGGTTTTTAATCCACCACGGTAAGTATAAGCAAAAATCAATGCCAGTGAAATTAGAACAGTAACGGCAAAGGGAATGTTGTAAAAATCAAACACAAAGCGTTGCAAGACAATGACCACGAGATACAAGCGAAATGCCGATCCAATCGTTCTACTAATCAAGAAAATACTTGCCGCTGTTTTATAAGAGTAAGTGCCTAATCGTTTTTCAATATAACTATAAATTGAAGTTAAATTCATGCGGTAGTACAAGGGCAGCAGTACTTTTGCGATAATGATAAAGCCAATAGCATTCCCTAGTACGAATTGAAAATATTTAAACTGTTCTCCACTAGGCGCTCCTACTTCGCCAGGAACCGAAATAAAAGTAACTCCTGAAAGGGCAGTGCCTATCATACCAAAAGCGACTAAATACCATTTCGAATTTTTATTGGCCTTAAAAAAAGCCTCATTTCCACTATTGTTTCTACTCGTAAAATGGGATATCACAAATAAGATTCCGAAGTAAATAAGAATGAGGGATAGAATAGTTAATGGTGTCATCTTTTGGATTTTGAAGAGCCAAAATACAATTTTTTGTTTAATGCGATATTTCTTAATTCGTTTATTTAAAAAAGTCCTATTTTAATGTCGGGAATCAGGAAATTAGGAGGCAATTAAATAAACAAATTGTTACATTTGCAGCTATGGAATTTTCATCAAAATTAATAGAGAAAGCAGTAAACGAAATCGCTCAATTACCAGGTATTGGTAAAAGATCGGCTTTGCGTTTGGCGCTGCATTTATTGAAACAACCCAAAGAGCAAACCGGTTTTTTAGCTCAGGCACTGGTGAGTATGCGCGAGGACATTAAATATTGTGATAACTGCCATAATATTTCGGATAGCGTTACTTGTGAAATTTGCGCCAATAAAAATAGAAACCATCAAATTGTCTGTGTGGTGGAAGACATTCGTGACGTCATGGCTATTGAGAATACAGGGCAATTTAGAGGGATTTATCACGTTTTAGGAGGTAAAATATCGCCTATTGATGGCGTAGGTCCCAGTCAATTGAAGATCAGTACGCTGGTTGATAAAGTAAAATCGGGTACTGTGTCCGAGGTTATTTTTGCTTTAAGCTCCACCATGGAAGGAGATACAACAAACTTTTATATTTTTAAACAAATCGCCGATTCGGAAGTTGTAGTTTCTACTATTGCAAGAGGAATTGCTGTGGGTGATGAACTGGAATATGCAGATGAAGTAACATTAGGACGCAGTATATTGCAACGAGTTCCTTTTGAAAAGTCCTTCAAAAACAATTAATTGACATAAAAAATTACTAAACTTTTAATATAGTGAATGAAAACCTATATTTGTTACCTAAAATAAAATAATGAACAAGAATATATTCTATTTGTTGCTAAGTATTAGTGTGTTGTTTACCTCATGTATATCTACTCATGATTTAATTTATTTGCAAAATAAAGACGGAATCACTGCAGAAAATTCTATTTCAGCGGTGATGTCTAGGCCGTATCGATTGCAAACGAATGACGTGCTTAGCATCAATATCAAAGCAATTGACCCTAAATTAGTGACTATTTTTAGCACTACACAAAGTGCTGAAGCTGGAAAGTCAGAGTCAGAACTTTATTTTAGTGGTTTTACCGTGGATGATCATGGAAACATTAGAATGCCTATTTTAGGAGAGCTTAATGTAATAGGCTACACATTAGAAGAAGTAAGAACCCGAATCGAGAAGCAACTACTAGCAGAATATTTCAAAAAAGAAGCCAATATTTTCGTAACCGTACGATTAGCTGGGTTTAAATATACAATCACTGGTGAGGTGGGAAGTACCGGAACAAAAACCTTGTTTCAAGACCATGTAAATATCATGGAGGCTATTGCTAATTCTGGAGATATTGCGATCACTGGAAATAGAAAAGCAGTAACTATAATTAGACAATCCCCTACAGGAAGTGAAATGCACGATATTGATTTGACGGATATTAATGTAATGAAGTCTCCCTATTTTTATTTACAACCCAATGATTTTATTTATGTAAAACCCCTAAAGCAAAAAACATGGGGTACGGGTAAAACAGGTATAGAATCTTTAGGGACAATTATTACACTACTGTCATTGGCCACAACCACTTTTTTATTATTAAAAAATTAAAATACATTTCAAAGAATGTTAGATATAAAAGATTTTTCAATTTTTGAAAACCAAGTCAGTTTTGACTTTAAAGGATTTTTGATCAAAATAGGGAGCTATTGGAAATGGTTCCTAATTAGCTTAGCGATTACTTTTACTATTGCGTACCAAGTCAATATTCGCAAGGAAAAAGTATATGCTATGGAAACGGTTGTTTCTGTAAAAGAAGAGAGTAATCCGCTTTTTACCTCTAATACGAGTTTGGTTTTTAACTGGGGAGGTACCTCTGATCAGGTTCAAACAATTTCTACTACCCTACAATCGAGATCCCATAATGAACTGGTTGTGGATAAATTGCAATATTACATTGATTATTTGTCTCAGGGCGAGTACAACATAGTGGATGCCTATGGCGCAGTGCCTTTTTTTGTGAATATTGATAAAACTAAGGGGCAATTAGCGGGGACGATGATCAGCATAAAATTTCTATCAGAGTCTGAATATGAACTTAAAATCCCGTTCGAAAACAGCTCGGTTTCTACAATAACCTATAGGGACAATTCCTACGGTAACACAACAGTAGCGGTGGGTGATTTTGTGAAAAAATACAAAGTGGGAGAACAGGTCGAGCTGCCTTTTTTAAATTGGAAATTACAAATAAAAAGCAATCCCGGCTTTTATAAAGGGAATGAGTACTTTGTGCGTTTTAATGATTTTGACGGCACCGTTTCTCGCTACAAAGGGATTAACGTTACTTCAGGCGAAAAAGGGGGGTCTATCATAACTCTTGGAATGCAAGGCGGTAATAAAGCCAGAATGGTAGAGTATTTAAATGCTACTGTAAAAATGTTGATCAAGAGGCAGTTAGACGGTAAAAATCAATTTGCTACTAATACCATCAGCTTTATTGATAGTACACTTGTTGCGATGGAGTCCCAGTTAAAAGAAACGGGAAATGAGTTAAAGTCCTTTAGAAAAGGTAAGAATATCTACGATATTGAGCAAGGTGGAGGTAAGTTTTCTGAGCAAATGTTGAATTTTGATGTAAAGAAAGACGAGATAAACCGTAAAATGGCGTATTACAATTCTTTAAAAGCATATCTAAAAAACAGTGTAGATTACTCTAGACTTCCAGCGCCATCAGTAGCCGGAATTGAGGATCCCAATATTGTTGTTAATATCTCAAAATTGATTTCATTATCTACGCAAAGGGCTGAAATGGCGTATGCAGTAAAAAGCGAAAAGATATTCAAGGATTTTGATAATCAAATGCAAGCGATTAAAAACGTGTTGTTCGAAAATATTGTTACGGCTAAGGCGTCTTTGCAATACGATTTGGCTATGATTAATAGTAAAATTAATGAAGCAGAAAGCACGATTAAAACCCTTCCTGATGATCAACAAGAATTGATCAAAATCAAGCGAAAATATGATTTAAGTGACAATATTTACAGTACCTTTTTGCAAAAAAGAAGTGAGGCGGATATTGTTAAAGCGGCTAATTTATCCGACATTCATTTTATCGATCCGGCCAAAGATATTGGTGGGGGGTTAATAGGACCAAAAACTTCTGTCAATTATGTATTGGCTTTATTTCTGGGAATCTTGTTTCCGTTACTGTTTGTGTTTATTATTTTCTTTATCAATAATTCCATTCAAAACACGGAAGACATTAGTAAATTGACCAAAATCCCAATCATTGGTGTGGTTGGATTGATTAAAGAATTTACTGAATTAGCTGTTTTTGAAAGACCTAAGTCGGCCTTGTCAGAATCGTTTAGGGCCATTCGTTCCTCGCTCCAATTTTTGTACAAACAACAAAATGTAGAAGGAGCAAAAACCTTGATGATTACTTCATCAGTCAGTGCCGAGGGGAAAACATTTTGTTCCATCAACATTGCTACCGTTTTTGCTTTAAGCGAAAAAAAGACTGTGATTGTAGGATTGGATTTAAGAAAGCCTAAATTGTTTGAAGAATTCAATTTGACGAATGAAGTGGGTATTGTCAACTATTTAATCAGGCAAAATAGTGTCGATGAAATCATCAAGCAGACACAAATTCCGTACCTGGATGTCATTCTATCGGGTCCAGTTCCTCCAAATCCTTCGGAACTTATTATGGGCGATGCCATGGGAGAGTTAATGAAAGAATTGAAAGAGAAGTACGACTATATAATCCTGGATACGCCTCCTGTTGGACTGGTTTCTGACGCCTTAGAATTAGCACAATATTCGGATGTAACCTTGTATATTGTAAGGCAGAATTTCTCTAAAAAAGAAATGATTACCTTATTGAATAACCGAATAAAAAGGGGAGAGCTGGATAATGCCAGTATCATTTTTAACGGATTTGAAAATAAGGCGAAATATGGAGCGGGTTATGGATACGGTTATGGGTATGGGTATGGAAACACCCCCTATTCTAATGGATATCATGATGATGAAAAGCCTAAAAACAGTCTTCAAAAGCTAATAAGTAAATTCCGTAAATCGTAAATACGCATTAGAGATGGAAGAAGAAAAAACAACAACTATTTTAATTACTGGAGGAGCTGGATTTATTGGTTCAAATCTATGTGAGTATTTCTTGAGTAAAGCATACAAGGTCATTTGTTTGGATAATTTCGCAACGGGACACCGTCACAATTTGAAAGACTGTATCAATCATCCTAATTTTAGTTTAATAGAAGGTGATATTCGAAATGCATCAGACTGTAATGCCGCTGTAAAAGGTGTGGATTATGTTTTGCATCAAGCCGCTTTGGGTTCAGTGCCGCGATCCATTAATGACCCAGTGACCACAAACGATGTGAATGTGGCTGGTTTTTTAAATATGTTGGTCGCTGCTAGAGAGGCTAAGGTGAAACGATTTATTTATGCAGCTAGTTCGTCCACTTATGGGGATTCTGTGGGATTGCCAAAAGTAGAGGACGTAATTGGAAAGCCATTATCGCCCTATGCCATCACGAAATACGTGAATGAA
>CAWURM010000058.1:0-7856 GCA_963924965.1 uncultured Flavobacterium sp. | reverse complement strand
TCTGGCGATATTGGAAGAGATAATGATGTTTTGATGTTTCCGCCAACAAGACCAACGAAGGCAGATTACGTTTTTTTAGAAAGCACATATGGCAATCGGCTCCATCCTGAAACGGATGCTAAGCAAGAATTGGAAGAGTATATTAATACGACATTTAAAAATGGGGGAACGGTTATTATTCCATCATTTGCTGTAGAACGTGCACAAAGTATCATGTATATACTATGGAAATTGAAAACGGAAAAAAGAATTCCAGATATGGAATATATTATTGATTCGCCAATGGGAGTAAGTGCATTTGATATTTTTTTCAACAATATAAAGTGGCATAAGTTAGCATTAGAAGATTGTGTAACAATGAGTAAAATGTTTACTATGATAACGGATTATAAAGATACTATTGAAGCTATTTATGATAAAAAGCCTAAAGTTGCAATTGCCGCAAGTGGGATGGTAACAGGAGGAAGGGTGTTGAATTATTTAGCTAATTATATTGGTCAGCCCGAAACCACTGTTGTCATTGTTGGATATCAAGCAGAAGGGACCCGTGGTAGAAAATTGCTGGAAGGGGCTAAAGAGGTAAAAATTTATGGAAAATATTATCCTGTTTTAGCAAAAATTCAGGAGATTGAGGGATTATCGGCGCACGGAGATCAAAAAGATTTGCTTAATTGGTTGTCAAGTTTGCAAACAAAACCTAAAAGAGTTTTCTTAGTTCACGGTGAAAATATTCCTGCTGATGAGCTTCGAATTAAAATAGGGGAGCATTATGGTTTTGATTGTGTTGTTCCCTTAATGGGGCAGGAGTTTGAGTTGTAAATAAATGTAAAGGGTTCTTTTTATAGGTTTAATTATTTCAAGACAATTTCGTTAGCGAGAACTTGTTTTTTGATAAACCTTTAAATTTTAAATTATTCGTTAATTAATCTTTAAAAAGATTCAATAAATTGTGGTTCAAATAAATTATACTTACTTTCACACACGAAACTTTTTTGAATAAAACCACATAGAATGAATAGCTTTGATTGGAAGAATTTAATAGACCCACTATTTTATATCCATTTTGACATAAATGGAATAAAATTAGGATTATATATAGTGTTATTTATTGTTTTTGCAGAGACAGGATTGTTTGCTGGTTTTTTCTTGCCAGGAGATAGTTTGCTTTTTCTTGCTGGAATTTACAATCGGGAATTAATAGAAAATGTAATCTTTTTAGACAGTGATTTTATAAATGTTTTTATATTATCAGCAGTGGTGGGTTTTGCTGGTATTTTAGGAAACATTGTAGGATATTGGTTTGGTTCAAAAAGTGGGTATTATTTGTATAATAAAAAAGACACTTTTTGGTTCAAGAAAAAATATCTAGTGCAATCCAAAGATTTCTTTGAAAGACATGGCGGTAGAGCTATTATTTTTGCTCGATTCTTGCCAATTTTTAGAACATTTGCGCCTATAGTAGCTGGAATTGTGACTATGAATAAGCAGAAATTCATGTTTTATAATATCTTGAGTTCTTTTCTATGGTCATTTATACTTATTTTTTCAGGCCATTATTTATATGGTTTCTTGCTAGATAAATATGAAATAAATTTAAAAGAACATATTGAGTTAATTGTGATTGGTTTAGTGGTTGTGACATTATCTCCAGTTTTACTTAAATTAGCTAGAAAACTTCCAGAATCAGATGAAGTGAAAAAGGAGTAATTAAAATAATAAAAAATAAATAAAAAATCCGTTCAACACTGTTGAACGGATTTTTTATTTAAAAGAGAATTGATATTACATCATTCCAGGCATTCCGCCTCCCATTGGCATTCCGCCTCCGTTGTCTTCTTTAATATCAATCAATGCACATTCAGTGGTAAGTATCATTCCTGCAACTGACGCTGCATTTTCTAATGCCACACGTGTTACTTTTTTAGGATCGATAATACCAGCTTTCAGCATATCTACATATTCATCTGTTTTTGCATTGTATCCAAAATCACCTTTTCCTTCAGCTACTTTTGCTACTACCACTGAACCTTCAAGGCCAGCATTTTCAACAATTGTTCTTAAAGGAGATTCAACTGCACGAGATACAATTTGAATTCCAGTTGCTTCATCAGCGTTATCTGCTTTTACTGCTGATAATGCATTTTTAGCTCTTAATAAAGCAACGCCTCCACCAGCAACAATTCCTTCTTCAACTGCTGCGCGAGTAGCATGTAAAGCATCGTCTACACGGTCTTTTTTCTCTTTCATTTCTACTTCAGAAGCAGCTCCTACATAAAGTACAGCAACTCCACCAGCTAATTTAGCTAAACGTTCTTGTAGCTTTTCTTTATCATAGTCAGAAGTGGTAGCTTCCATTTGACCTTTAATTTGGTTCACGCGATTTTTGATCATATCTGCTTCACCCGCTCCACTTACAACTGTAGTGTTGTCTTTGTCGATAGTCACCTTCTTAGCAGTTCCTAACATTTCAAGTGTAGTGTTTTCTAAAGTGTAACCTCTTTCTTCAGAAATTACCGTTCCACCTGTTAAAATAGCGATGTCTTCAAGCATTGCTTTTCTTCTATCTCCAAAACCAGGTGCTTTTACAGCAGCTATTTTTAAGGCTCCTCTTAATTTATTTACTACTAATGTAGATAGTGCTTCACCATCAACATCTTCTGCAATAATTAATAATGGTTTCCCAGATTGTGCTACTGGCTCTAATACCGGTAGTAATTCTTTTAAAGAAGAAACTTTTTTGTCATATAATAAAATATAAGGACTTTCTAGCTCCACTTCCATTTTTTCAGGGTTAGTTACAAAGTATGGAGATAAATACCCTCTGTCAAACTGCATTCCTTCAACAACATCTACATAAGTATCTGTTCCTTTAGCTTCTTCAACAGTAATAACACCTTCTTTTCCAACTTTTGCGAAAGCAGTGGCGATTAATTCCCCAATTACTTCATCATTATTAGCTGAAATAGAAGCAATTTGTTTGATTTTTTCAGAATCAGTACCTACTACTTTAGATTGTTTTGCTAGGTCGGCAACGATAGCTTCAACCGCTTTGTCAATACCACGTTTTAAATCCATTGGATTTGCACCTGCAGCGACGTTTTTCAAGCCTTCTTTTACGATTGCTTGCGCTAAAACCGTTGCAGTTGTAGTACCATCCCCAGCTAAATCATTAGTTTTTGAAGCCACTTCTTTAACCATTTGAGCTCCCATATTTTCTAATGGGTCTTTTAATTCGATTTCTTTTGCTACAGTAACACCATCTTTAGTTACATTAGGACCTCCAAAAGATTTCCCAATGATTACATTACGACCTTTTGGGCCAAGAGTTACTTTTACTGCATTCGCTAATGCATCTACACCACGTTTAAGTCCGTCACGTGCTTCAATATCAAATTTTATATCTTTTGCCATTTTAATTTTTTGTTTAATGTTTAAAGTTTTTCTGTTTAAAGTTTTTGATCAGGAAGCAAAACTTGAAACCTGAAACCTGAAACAAAATTTTAGATTATCGCAAGAATATCATCTTCTCTCATAATCAAGTAATCTTTTCCTTCTAATTTTAATTCAGTTCCAGCATATTTACCATAAAGAACAGCATCTCCAATCTTTACTGTCATGGAATGATCTTTAGTACCGTTTCCAACAGCAACTACAGTTCCTTTTTGTGGTTTTTCTTTTGCTGTATCTGGAATAAAAATTCCTGAAGCAGTTTTTGTTTCAGCAGCAATTGGTTCAATAAGAACACGGTCTGAAAGTGGTTTAATGTTTAAAGCCATAATTATATGTTTTTATTGTTTTTTATTGATTGGTAATGCAATTTCAGAAATTATGCCATTTCGAATTAACTGACACATTTTCTTAAAAAAAATGCCAGCTTTGACAGGCTGGCACTTAGTATTATTTATGTTTTGAATTATTTTGCAGGAGTTGCAGGAGCCGGAGTGTTTTGTACTGGCGAAGCTGGAGCTGCTGTTTGTGTATTGTCAATTATTTTAGAATCAGTATCACTTAAAGATCCAGTAAAACTTAAACTAGAAAGTAATATTAATGCAATTAAAATTGTAGCTAATGTCCAAGTACTCTTGTCCAAGAAGTCAGTTGTTTTTTGTACTCCACCCATTTGAGTAGATCCTCCTAAAGTAGAAGAAAGTCCACCTCCCTTAGGATTTTGAACCATGATAACTACGATCAATAGAAAACATACTATTGTGATTAAAACTAAAAAGATTGAAAATGTGCTCATTGTTTAATTATTATTGTTTTGTTGTAAAATCTTAATATCCGCTATACGGTCTGCAAAGAAACTACTTTTTTCTGGATATTTCAAAATTAATATATCATAAGCTTGAATCGCTTTTTGATATTTTTTTTGTTCTAAATAGACTCTTGCTAAAGTTTCAGTCATTAACGATGTGTTGTCATCCTTATTGATGTCAATATGTATTGTAGCAGGCACTCCATGTTTTACGGGAGAGATTTTTGGGCTAGCTTCTATAAATTGGTCAATTAACTTTGCGTTTTTCTTTTTGGTTTCATCAAGAATAGTTTTTTCTGTAGTCTTAACAGCTTCATTTTCCCTTGTTATTGGTTGTATTCTTGACAGTTGCAGCCATTCTTGAAAGGAATGTTTTTCATTTATAGAAAAATCTAAGGGTTGGCCTATTTCTAATTTTTCCTCAATTACTTTTGAAGGATCATTAGATTTATTTTCAATTATAGAATCAGCGTTCGATTCCTCTGAAGGAAAAATTTCAGTTATAGGGTCGTTATTTGAAACAACTATTTCACTATCAACTACATTGATATTTAGTAGTTCTAATGATTTTTTTTCAAACAAATCTTTTTGAATAGCAATAAAACTTTCCGAAGTAATAAAATCAAATAAAACGGTTCTATCTGTTGTATGCGCTGCTGTCACTTTTAAAGCAAAATTATACTTAAAACTATTTTGATTATAAAGTCCTTTTAATCGCATTGCTCTCGCGCTTTGGAAATAAGGAAACTCATCCAGTACTTTTGATAAAGCATCTGTCTGATTCTCACTAATCGAGTTTGGCTTGTTAATTAAGTACGTATAATCGGTGACGTTCATATATAAATATTCTGTTGATTATTTTGAATTATAAAATTAGTTCAAATGCATTATGAATTTACCATTTTGCTAATGAATCATTGAAAATATCTTGTGTTATTCTATCGAAAATTTCTTTCAAAGCGTTACTTAAGGTTGCTCCTCCTAATTGCTGCGTAGCTGGATAGTCGTAAAAAAACTCGAATGTTTTTTCAAAATTATCTAATTCCTTATTTTTATTTGTAAATCGAACATTGATTCTGATTTTTAATCTATTTTGTGATGCTTGCTGGTCAGCAGTCGCCGTCATTGGACTAATTCTATAATCAACAATTTCACCTTCGTAGGTTAAGTCTCCACCGGTTTTAACTAAATTTAAGTTAGTTTGGTTTTGAATAAGATCTTGTAGCGCTAATGTAAATGTTCTGTCAATACCTGGCTCAATCAAATCAGCGTTATTTTGAAAAAAATTTACTTGAAATGTTTTAGCGTCTATTTTCCCAGTTCCTGTAAAGTTGTATACGGAACAACCGCTGAATGAAAACAGGATCAGTAATAAGGATATGTATTTTAATTTTTTCATTGTATGTCTTACTAATGCTTCAGTTAGTGTGGGGTTGGGGTTCAAAGATATTCAAAAATATGTTTGTAAAGGGCACCCAATCTTTTTGTAATTTTTAAAGGTCGAATTGCTTGATTTTTCTGTAGAGCGTTCTTTCTGAAATTCCAAGTTCATCAGCAGCTGCTTTTCGTTTTCCTTTATTTTTTTCTAGAGATTTTTTAATCATTTCGATTTCTTTTTGTTCCAGTCGTAAAACCTCTTCTTCCTCGATAGTTTCTGCAAATAGGTAATTTTCCTCGTTTTCTTGATATTGTTCTTCCTTATTTGTACTTGAAATCAAAGCAGTTCTTGGTTCTTCCTCAAAGTCTATTTCGCTGTCATTTTCTTTAGAACCGTATATTTTCTGAATTAAGGATGGATTAATGTCTTGTGCTTTTGATGCGCCACTTTTCATTAACTCCAAAGTCAGTTTTTTTAAATCATGTAAATCACTTTTCATGTCAAAAAGGACTTTGTATAAAATATCTCTTTCGGTACTGAAATCACTTTCAGCTTTTTTATCTTTAATTACAGAGGGTAGGTTACTTCCTTCGGAAGGTAAATAGGATAATAACGTTTGCGCGTTAACGTCTCTATTGGTTTCTAATACTGAAATTTGTTCTGCTACATTTCGCAATTGACGGATGTTTCCACTCCATCGGAATTTTTGCAATACGTGAACTGCATTTTCGTCCAGTTTTAATGGGGGCATTTTGTATTTGTGGGCAAAATCAGCAGCAAATTTTCTAAACAATAAATGGATATCGTCTTTTCGATCGCGTAATGGAGGCAATAGAATGTCTACTGTGCTTAAACGGTAATACAAATCTTCTCTAAATTTTCCTTTTTCTATCGCGTCAAATAAATTCACATTGGTAGCCGCTACAATTCTCACATCTGTTTTTTGAACTTGAGAAGACCCTACTTTAATAAATTCTCCGTTTTCTAAAACACGTAACAATCTTACCTGAGTAGTCAATGGTAATTCACCTACTTCATCAAGAAAAATGGTTCCGCCATCGGCCACTTCAAAATACCCTTCACGGGTACTAGTTGCACCAGTAAAAGCTCCTTTTTCATGACCAAAAAGTTCGCTGTCTATTGTTCCTTCCGGTATTGCACCACAGTTTACAGCAATGTACTTACCATGTTTTCTATGTGATAGTGAATGTATGATTTTAGGAATGCTCTCTTTTCCCACACCACTTTCTCCAACTACTAATACGGAGATATCCGTTGGGGCAACTTGAATGGCTTTTTCTATGGCACGATTTAATTTTGGATCATTTCCAATAATCTCAAATCGTTGTTTTATGGCTTGAACTGTATCCATTATTTTATCTTTATGGTTTGGAAGTTTAACAAGGAAAAGTTTCTATTGAAACTTTTCCTTGTTACACGATTCACTTTTGTCATCTATTTTTTGGTCAAAGTATCTTTGACCGTACTCGTTTTTTCCACTTTATGTTTTGGAAAATAAGTTCTTATAATATAAAAGGTAGAACCAAATCCAATGATGAAAGTAAGAATAGTAATGAGTATTTGTTTTTTTGTCATTTTTATACCTTTTATCTACAGTTTTTTAGAATTAATTCATTTCTGAAAGCCCTACCGCTTCCCCTTTCAAAGTTCCGCTGGTGCAAGCGTTTATTTTTATATTTACAAAATCACCAATTTTATAGTTCTCTTTTGGAAAAACAACCGTAATGCTTTGTGAGTTTCTTCCTGAAAATTCTTCAGTGGATTTTTTAGAAACTTTTTCTACCAAGACTTCTACTGTTTGACCAATAAATTCTTCGCTTCTTAGCCACGCATGCTTTTGTTGTAAGTCAACTATTTCCTGTAATCTTCTTGCTTTCGTTTCTTCGGTAACATCATCTTCCATTTTTCTTCCTGCCAATGTTCCTGGTCGTTCAGAATAGGAGTACATATACCCAAAGTTATATTTTACATATTCCATTAAACTCAAAGTATCTTGATGATCTTCCTCTGTTTCAGTGGGAAAACCAGCAATCATATCTTGGGAAATTGAACTGTTTGGGATGATTGATCTAATTTTGTCAATCAACGTCATATATTCTTCTCGTGTATGCAAGCGATTCATTTCTTTAAGAATTCTATTGCTTCCTGATTGAACTGGCAAATGAATGTGCTTACAGATATTAGGATGCTTTGCAATCACAT
>CAWURM010000057.1:0-4789 GCA_963924965.1 uncultured Flavobacterium sp. | reverse complement strand
GGTACTGTTAATGAATGTGGGCGAAGACGTGAACCACGTCCAGCCATTGGTACTATTATTTTCATATTTGATATATTGAAAAATTAAATGTTTGAAAGATTAAATGATTCTATTGGAATATTTAAACTCAACAAACTTTAAATTACTAAATTTTTATTTTACGCCAGTACTTCCAAAACCGCCTTCTCCTCTTGACGTTTCTGATAATTCTTGTACTTCAATCCAGTCGGCACGCTCGTGTTTTGCAATGATCAATTGCGCAATGCGTTCTCCGTTTTGGATTTCGAAAGCTTGATTGGATAAATTTACTAAAATAACACCAATTTCACCACGATAATCGGCATCAACAGTTCCTGGTGAATTGAGTACTGTAATCCCGTTTTTGAATGCTAGTCCACTTCTTGGTCGCACTTGCGCCTCGTACCCTATGGGTAATTCTATAAAAAGACCGGTTTTAACAATAGTTCTCTCTAAAGGCTGTAGTGTTATTGATTCGGTAAGATTTGCTCTTAAATCCATTCCTGCAGATGCTATGGTTTCATAGTTAGGCAAGGCATGTTGTGATTTATTGATGATATGTATTGTCATTTTAAACTGTAGGTATTAGTTAGTTTGAAATCTAGCCCTGATAGTAGCGGCATCCCACGCTTTTTTGCGTGGATATAGCGAATAGCAGGAAATAGCTCCTAATTATTTTTTGGCTTAATAATTTTTAAAAGTGTTTCTTTTTCGTTGTAATATATAAAATATAGGAATGCCAATAATAATGCGATTCCTACGAAATAATTTTCTCTAAATCCATAAAAAGAAACTGCTGAAAACAGTATTGATAATGATAAGTACCCGCCTATTTTCTTCAAATCATAAGGGATAGGATAGTATTTATTGCCCAAGTAATAAGAAATAAACATCATGCTGCCATAAGCCGCGATCGTAGCAATTGCCGATCCGTAGTAACTCATGGTAGGAATCAATAAAAAATTTAAAGCTAATGTTATAATTGCACCTACGATTGAAATGTAAGCCCCTATATAAGTCTTGTCGATTAATTTATACCAGACCGAAAGATTGGTGTAGATTCCTAGAAAGAAATTGGCTAAAATAATTAAAGGAACTACTTTCATCGCCACCCAATACGATTCATCTCGAATCATCAACATTTTAAACAAATCAGCAAATACGATGACCGATAATAAGATGAAAGAACCAAAAATGACAAAATATTTGGTAACCATGGCATAAGTATGTGGCGCGTTTTTATCAGCAGCATGACTAAAAAAGAAAGGCTCAATTCCTAATGTATACGCTGTTCTATACAACACCATGAATAATCCTAGTTTATAACAGGCGGAATATACTCCTACTTCAGAATCAGCAATAGCAGTAGGCAACAAACGCCCTAGAAGAATTTTATCAAATTGTTCATTAATAGCAAAAGCAATTCCCGCTACCATAATGGGTAATCCATAACGCATCATTCGTTTCCATAAATCCACATCAAATTTCCACGACAAGAATACGTAGTCTGGGGAAAGCACAACAAAAGTTAATAAACTTGCAATAATATTAGCCAAGAAAATATAACCAATTTCAAAATTTTCAACATACAATGAACTTAAAAAACCATTTGGATTTGCTGCTACAAGTTTAGGAATATACAGTAAGAAAAGGACACTTAAAATCAGATTAACTAGAACATTTCCTATTTTGATCACGGCATAAACCATGGGTTTTTGATAGGCTCTTAATTTAGAAAAAGGAATAATCACTAAAGCATCTAAGGCTAATATCCAGATGGTATAACCAATGTACTGAGAATCTACACCAGACCAAGCCGCCAACGTGTTTCTAGATAACAAAGCTATAAACAAAAAAGAAATAGTCGTCCAGAAAATAGAAACCATGGCTGTTTCCAAAACGGATTTCTTATTACTCTCATTATTATAAAACCGAAAGAAAGCGGTTTCCATCCCATAAGCCAAAATAACATTGAAAAATATCATCCAAGCAAATATGATCGACACTTTTCCATATGCTGCTTTTGGGAGCAAATCGGTATAAAGAGGAACCAGTAAAAAACTAAACATTCTTGGCAAAACTGTCGCCAATCCGTATATCGCTGTTTGTTTAAAAAGACTTTTATATAATCCCAAAATGAAGTTTTTCTATTAATTTTAAAAAACAAAAATAACTAATTCTTTGGTTTAATCATCGTAGGATTGTTAATCATTGTTTCTCTTTTACGGGAATGATTTTAAAAAATGAATTCTGCTTTCAATTATACAGTCCAATACTTTCTATATTTCTCCAAAATAAGTACTGATTGCCATCAAAGACCCTGCTATAAAATATAACAAATCAAAATTTAGACCAAGGAACTACACTAACGCAGAGTGATAAACTATTGCTTACTACTGACGAGCAACCAATGGTCCTAAGACAGTCCATCTTCATTTAATATCTTTAAAAAATGAAACCCTTTAGGTACGTACCCTTGGTTGTAATAAAAACGATGTGCGGTAAAATTTCCTGTATACGCATCCAAAACAATCATGGTACACCCTTCCTCCTTCGCCTTAGCATCGATATAATCTGTCAACATTTTCCCTAATCCCCTAGAACGATGTGCTGGATCAACAATAAAATTGTCGATTTCAATATATTTACCTGACCACAATTTAAATCCAGTCCAAAATCCAGTTAAAGCAACACACACCTCATTTTCAAATATAGCAAGTTGCTTATAATTATACGGAATCATTTCTTTAAGATACGATTCGTACTTCTCTAAAGTGAACGTTGGGTACAAATGCTTCAAGATTTCAATTTGCTCGAGCATTTCCAGCATGGTAGTAAGTTCTTTGGTATTCAAGGCCATTTTATATTTAATTTAAAAAGATATAAAATTAATCAAAAACCAAGAATAGGCAAGCAACAACAAAGATTAAAGAGACGAATAAACCACCCATCAACATCTACAATTGTATTAAGCAGCAGTGGAATCAATTCTTAATAACTCACGATTTAATTCCATTTGGACTGAAGAACCAACATTTTTAATTGCGAACTTTTTAATAAACACAGAAGTACATAAAACACTAAAAAATCTACAAACTGGATTGTGATGCTTTACTCCTAAAAGTCTAAATTCAATATCATTTAAAGAAAGTGTGGTTCGCGCTATTTTAATCCTTTTATGATTTAGGGCCGCTTTACTATCCATATTTTCTTTAGAAATAATTAAAACGAAAGCATTGTATATATTGCACCAGAAGAGTATCTTTAATTCATCGGTGGCTAAAAATCTCTCCAGTTTTGTCTCTTTTAAATAGTAGAGTTCTCTTCTTAACATCGAAGTATCTTGGCTTAGTTGGGCATGAGCCAAAATATTTTCGGACAACTGAATTGGGAAATTATCCATTAAATTACTGTTTTAAATTTAGCATGAAAAACAACAAATGTAAATATTTATTTACAAAATAAAACAGGTAAAAGTACTTGTTTTATGAAAATAAAAAAAACCAACAGTTGTTGGTTTTTAATATATAAATAATAAAAAAGTAGTATTAACCTTTCAAAGCTTCTGCACCACCTACAATTTCTAAAATCTCATTGGTAATAGCAGCTTGACGTGCCTTATTGTATGTTAATTTCAATTGATTTCTCAATTCAGTAGCATTATCAGTTGCTTTGTGCATTGCTGTCATACGCGCTCCATGCTCTGAGGCAAATGAATCACGAATACCTTTATACAATTGTGTTTTCAATGATTTAGGAATCAAAGTCAATACAATTTCCTCCTTAGAAGGTTCAAAAATGTAATCACCAGTTGAAACTGTTAAATCTGATTTTATTGGTGCTAGAGGCAAAAATTGTTCTGTTTGAACGATTTGAGTCGCAGCATTTTTAAATTGATTATAAATCAATTCAATTTTATCATATTCACCAGAAACAAATTTTTGAGTTAATGTTTCAGCAATAACTGCTACATTCTCAAAAGTTAAGTTGTCATACACTGCACTTTCGTTAGCCACCACCGAATTAGTTTTGGTCAACACATCGTTTCCTTTTTTACCTATTGCAAAAATATCAACTTGTTTCCCTTCGTAATAAGCAGCACGACTTTTAGCACCTTTAATTACGTTAGTATTAAATGCTCCACATAAACCTCTATTAGAAGTAATAGCAACTAGTAATACTTTCTTTACCTCACGCTGTGTAGTAAATTCTCCTCCTGCGTCACCTTCAAGTGTAGCCGAAAGATTTTGTAATAATTCCGTTAATTTTTCGGCATAAGGGCGCATTGCTGTAATCGCATCTTGTGCTTTCTTTAGCTTTGCTGCAGAAACCATTTTCATTGCCGATGTAATTTGCATCGTAGATGAAACGGAAGTAATTCTATTACGGATTTCCTTTAAATTTGCCATTTTATTTTTGGTAATTAGTAAAAAGTGATTAGTAATTAGCTATTCACTAGTTACTAATCACTAATCACTTTTATTAGTTATATTTTGCTGAAACTTCTTTAGCTACAGATTGAATTACATCTGTAATCTCATCTGTTAACTTCCCTGCTTTTAAAGCATCAAGAGTCGCTCTGTGTTTCGTGTTCAAGAATTCCAAGAAGTCTTTCTCAAATTCTTTTACTTTGTTTACAGGAACATTTCTTAATAAGTTTTTAGAACCAGCATAGATAATTGCTACTTGATCTTCAACTGTATACGGATCATTTACCGCTTGTTTTAAGATCTCAACGTTACGTTTACCTTTTTCAATTACGTTTTTAGTT
>CAWURM010000056.1:0-21913 GCA_963924965.1 uncultured Flavobacterium sp. | reverse complement strand
GGTGAATTTGTGATGCAACAGATTAAAGATCATACTAAAAACATCGCGTTGGCTTTGAGAACGGTTGGTTTAATCAATATTCAGTTTGCGATAAAAGATGATGTCGTTTATATCATTGAAGCGAATCCTAGAGCGTCTCGTACGGTTCCATTTATTGCAAAAGCATACGGAGAACCTTATGTGAATTATGCGACTAAAGTAATGCTGGGTCACAATAAAGTAACCGATTTTAAATTCAACCCACAGTTGAAAGGATATGCCATCAAGCAACCGGTTTTCTCTTTTAGCAAGTTCCATAATGTAAACAAAGCATTAGGACCTGAGATGAAATCTACAGGAGAAAGCATCTTGTTTATTGATGACTTGAAAGACGACCAATTCTACGAATTATACTCTAGAAGAAAAATGTATTTGAGTAAATAATACTTGAATTTAGTATATGTAAAAAGCCCCGTTTGGGGCTTTTTTTGTTTTTTGTGGTGATTGACGATGTGAGGTTTTGAAAGGTTCAGTTTGTTTTCCTACGACGGATTAGGGATTAATTAAACCCAATTTTCATGGATAACAAACTTCATTTATTTTTACTTCATTTACTTATTGATTACCATACAGGATGAAAGGACTACTATTCAGTAGTTAATTCCTTTGGAAATCTGTCCGCAACTAAATTCAGTTGAATGTTATGTTCTAGATAGGCTTTTAATCCGGCTAAAACCAAAGTAAAACCTTCGGTAGTATCTCTTATTTGAGCACACATTTCATCTGTTCTACCTTGAATTCCGTTATAGGTAATGGTCACAAAAGTTTTATTTTCTCCTAAATCGTTAAACTCCCATTCGGCTATCGCTTTTTCATCCTCTCCCCATTGAATGACAATAGATTCGTTGGTCTTAATAGAAAGTACTTTTACAGTAACGGTATGGTTGCCGTACATTTCCCAAATCCAATCAATCGATTGGCCTTCTTCTAGTGTTCCGGACGCTTTTGTAAACCAAAATTTTGTTGTGATTTCGGGATTGATGAAGGCTTGGAATACTGCGGAGATTGGTTTTCTTATTAGCATGGCTGCCTCGGCATATGAAGTGTTATCTTGAGTCATGGTGTATTATTTTATAAATTAATTCGCATATGGTAATGTTGAATTCCTACTTCTATAAATGGGTTGCTATAAATTTCAAAACCCAAGTTGTGGTAAAAAGGAACGGCATTATCTCTCGCGTGACAAACAACTTCGTGAATTCCGTTGGATTTAGAGAAATAGATTAACTCTTTCACGAGTAGTTTGCCAATTCCTTTTCCTTGTTGATTCGTTTCTACCGCCATTTGCATTAATTGCGTTTTGGTTTGTTCTGGATTTAAAGGTACTAAAACCACACAGCCAATTACATTCTCATTTTCGACGGCTACGAAATGCCACGCCTTTTCATCGTGCATTTCCCAAGCGTGATCTGGAATACCTATGGGACGCAATAAAACGCTGTTGCGTAATTCTTGTTCTAAAGGGTAAAAGGGATGTTTAGTGTCAATTAGTTGTACGGTAATCATAGCTTTTTATGTATTGGAAAAAACGTTTTACTTTTTAAATATTTTTTTAATAAGTAAAACGAGAACCATAACAAGGACGCCACCTATTAAACCCACGATGAACTCTTTTAGAATATCTGGAAGTCCGTTTAATACATGATGCAAAGGCTCAATATTATGAACAAATATTCCACCAGCCACTAATAATAAAGCAATTGTTCCTACAAAGGCTAATATTTTAATGACTTTTGGTAAGGCTTGGATTAAAAAATTCCCGACTAAATGGGCTACCGTATTTTTTCTTTTATTTAGCGCAAGTCCCGCATCATCCATTCTTACGATTAGGGCGACAATGCCATAAACGCCTACTGTGGCTAGAATGGCAATAAAAGTGACTACTATGATTTGATGTACAATAGTTTGTTCTAGTACCGTTCCTAAAGCAATGATTACTATTTCGATGGATAAGATGAAGTCAGTTACAATAGCCGACTTAATTTTGTCTTTTTCAAGCAGTAGGATTTCCTCTTCGGTTAGGGGTTTCGTGTCTACGCCATCTTGATTATGATGGTGAGGTACGAAATATTCATATATTTTTTCCGCTCCTTCATAAGCGAGGTATAATGCACCTAGCACCAGAATGATAGTAATGGCGATAGGCGCGAAAGCACTTAATAAAAAGGCAAATGGTAGAATGATTATTTTATTCAATAAAGAGCCTTTAGTAATGGCCCACAAAACTGGTATTTCACGAGAGGAAACAAATCCAGAAGCTTTTTCAGCATTAACAGCTAAATCATCTCCAAGAATTCCGGCTGTTTTTTTTGTGGCTACTTTACTCATTAAAGCAACGTCATCCATGAGTGCTGCAATATCATCTAAAAGGGCAAAAAATCCTGAGGCCATATATATATTCTTTAATTATTATTACTATTATTATTATTATTAAAAATTGGGTAGAATTCTATAGTGATTGTTCGTACCAAGCTATTCCTGTTGATTTAAATGGGATCTTATAGCCTGGATAATTTCATTGTAATTTTCAAAATGATCAGGAGAAATAATTTCTTGTTTCCCATCTCTTAAATTTAGAGCACTGAAATGATAACCATCACTTACTGGGCCACTTTTAACCATTTGTTGGACTTTTATTCGTTCGATATTTGAAATTGCATCATAAAGCAGCACTTTAGTAGTGTTGAAAAATAGAGGCTTAATTGCAATGCCGGTAGGGTCAATGTGTATCGTTTTTAGAGAAAGGATGGAAATAATTTGAAAAATCAATGCGAAACCAATCATAATTCCAACCCAAAAAGGAGCATATTGAAAATTAAAATTTCCGTTTTCCATTATAGACAGTGCTAAAAATTGCGCAGAAAAAAATAGACCAACTAGCAATACAATACTAACTCGTACCCAATACAATTTTCTGAATTTTGAACTCACCACCATTTTTATTTTCGGTCTCTTTCGGTTTTTATTAATTGCTATGTTTTCTTAAAAGTAGTAAAGTTGGTTTGTTTTTCTTAATAAAAAACACATATTTCGTCCAGTTCTTTTCGTTTTATATCGGGAACCCAGCATTCCGCTGCAGGATATCCTACGGGAATTAATAAAAAAGGTTTTTCGTTTTCCGGTCGGTTTAGAATTTTAGTTATAAAATTCATGGGACTCGGAGTATGGGTCAATGATACCAATCCGGCATCATGTATGGCTGCCAATAAAAAACCACAAGCGATCCCTACGCTTTCCTGAACATAATAATTGTTTTTCTTTTTTCCATCAGGACCAAATTCATAGATGCGTCTAAAAACAATGATGAGGTAGGGAGCTGTTTCTAAAAAGGGTTTGTGCCAGTCCGTTCCTAATGGTTTTAAATCGTCTAGCCATTCGCTAGACATCCGCGATTCGTAACTTTCTAGTTCTTCTTCCTCGGCTGCGATGCGAATTTGTTTCTTTATTTCAGGATTTTCTACAACGCAAAAGGTCCAAGGTTGTTTGTGTGCGCCAGAAGGAGCTGTTGAGGCGGTTCGTATAATGTTTTCAATTACTTCGCGCGGCACAGGATGATTTGAAAATTCCCTAACAGATCGTCTTGTGTCCATTGCCTTATAAAAGGATCTTGCACGTTCTTGTAGAATGGATTCTTCTAAAAAAGGTTTTGTATAGGCAATATAAGGATGCTCTTCTATTATTTTTTTAATTGGCATTTTCAATATTTTATAGGTTCAAATATAATTAATTTTATGTGAGGTCTAGCATAGTAGCTGCTATTTAGAGGGCAAAAAAAAATCCCTGGGAAGGGATTTTAGATACAATGATTAAAAGATTTTAAAAAACTAATTCTTTATTTTTGACAAGGTGTTTCTTGTACCAAATAACAGCTAAGTTAGCTACTTCGCTCAGTGTACTGGGTTCTTCAAAAAGTTGAGTAGCGCCTTCCACAATTTTCATTTCTTTTACGGATTCTAATTCATCAAAAGCGATTTTATTGTTTTCGATCATTGGAGTATCTTTCTCCCCTACTATAAGTAAGGTAGGAGCGCTTACTTGATGCAGTACTCCCAAAGCTAAATCTGGGCGACCTCCTTTGGACACAACGGATTTGATAAGTTTACCAAAATACGCTGCTGCTCGTAGCGCTGATGCTGATCCGTTGCTGATTCCAAAATAACCGATAGAAGTATTTTTGGAATAGGGATTTTTCATCAGCCATTCTGTTGTTTCGATTAAGCGACCCACTAGCAAATCAATATTAAATCTATTTTGATATATTTCGTCTTCTGCGGGTGTGAGTAGATCAAATAACAAAGTCCCTATTTGGTGTTTTTGGAAAGTTTCTGCGATGAGTTTGTTGCGAACACTCAATCTGCTACTTCCTCTGCCGTTCGAAAAGACTATTATTCCAACCGGATTTTCAGGAATTACCAAATCCCCTTTCAGCGTTACTGAAGTTAATGGGATATCTATTTCTAAATTCTTCATACTAATTAAATTTAAAATGAATTAATGGTAGGTTGTTGACTTTTATGGGGTTTTTGTATCTCTTTTTTATATTATTTTTTTTTAAGTGTATTTTTTTATAATGGAGTTCTAATTTTTATTCTTATTTTTCTTAGAATCTATTTTTTAGATGCTTTTGTTTTTCATCTTCTAAAAGACTGTTTTTAAACGTGTTGATTTCTGTACTGCGTTTTTTGGCAAGAATTCTACTTAATACTATAATTTTCAAGTAATTCGAATGCTAAGCAACAATATGTGCTCAAGTACTAGTTTTACTATATACTTTTTTAAATTATGACAGTATAATGTGTGGATTGATATAAATGGCTATTATTTTAGATAGTATAATTTCTCAATAATTAAATAGCTGTAGCTCTTGGAGTTTTAACCGGTAATACATAAATATACTGATTTACAATTACTTAAAAAAATAAAATGAAGTTAATTTTTGTTTGTAATACAAGAAATGTTAAATGTGTTAAAATAGATTTTGTGCGTTTTGGAGATTCAATTTATATAAAAAGAAGGGAAAGAGGGTAGTTACTAATTGATAGGATTTGTTGGTCATTTATTGCTATTGGAAGGGCTGTTTAAAGAGATAGTATTTGATTGTGGACAGTTAATTCGTGCTTGTAATTGTAATCAATAATAGTGGTTCTTCGATTTGATTGTTCGAATGTATTATATTTTAACTATTTTTACTACAAACAGAATAAGTAATCATGGCATTGTTAGACAGGATAAATTCAAGATTAAAAGCAGACGCCAATACCGGATTTGGGACTAATGCAAGTAGTTATGGCGGACGTTTTGTCAATAAAAACGGTTCAGCTAATATTGAGAAGAATGGCATGCATATCTTAAGTAGGATCAGCTGGTACCATACGATGATAGATATGTCGGGCTGGAAATTCTTAACCATTATTTTATCTTTTTATATTGGAATCAATTTTATTTTTGCTGCTATCTATTATGGTATAGGGATTGAGCATCTGGATGGGATTGCTCGTTCAGATAATGAGTGGGAACAATTTGGAAAAGCCTATTTCTTTAGTGCACAAACTTTTACCACGGTAGGTTACGGTCATATTAGTCCCACTGGTTTTTTAACTAGTGCTTTATCAGCTGGTGAAGCATTAATTGGCTTACTCAGTTTTGCAATTGCTACAGGACTTTTTTTTGGAAGATTTAGCAGGCCTACCGCTTTTTTAAAGTTTTCTCATAATGCTTTGATTGCCCCTTATGGTGATGGTAAGGGACTGATGATTCGGTTAACTCCTTTTAAAAACACCAATTTCAGTGATGCTGAAGCCCAGATTACTTTAGGGATGAACATAGAAGAGAATGGGGTCATGGTTAATAAATTTTATGCGCTAGACCTTGAATTGAAAAAAATAAGTGCGTTGAATTTAAGTTGGACATTGGTGCATCCCATTACTGAGGAAAGTCCTTTATTTCAGTTTTCTAAGGAAGATTTTGAAAATATCCATGGTGAACTTTTGGTGTATGTAAAAACATTCGATGATATGTTCAGTACAACTGTAGCGATTCGTACCTCCTATACTTTTGAAGAAGTGGTGTACGGTGCTAAGTTTGTACCTATGTATTCGCGAAATGCGGCGAATACGAAGACCATTTTAAATTTAGACAAACTAAATGAATTTGCCCTTGTAGATTTTGTTTAACGGTTTTGTTTAATTATTGAAATTTTTAAACTACCTTTGTTTATTAAATATAGAGAAATGGTAAACAATGTAAAGAATGTTTTTAGTATTAAGGATCTTGAAAACCTATCCGGAATTAAGGCACATACAATTCGTATTTGGGAAAAGAGGTACAATGTTTTACAACCAATGCGTACTGATACCAATATTAGACTCTATGATTTGGCGAGTTTGCAAAAGCTATTGAATATTACTTTATTGCATGATCATGGTTATAAAATCTCTAAGATAGCAGCCTACTCAGAGGAAAAGATTCCCACATTGGTGCGTGAGATAACCTCTTCTAAAAATGCAAAAAATCATGCGATCAGTGCGTTTAAGATGGCGATGATGAATTTTGATCAGGAACTTTTTTTAAACACATACAATTGGTTAATAGCAGAGAAATCTTTTAAAGAAATTTTTCATCAGGTATTTATTCCACTTATGAATGAGTTAGGTTTGTTATGGCAGACAGATACAATTTCTCCAGCGCACGAGCATTTCATTAGTTATTTGATTAAACAAAAATTAATGGTGAATATTGAAAAGCTTCAATCTCAAAAAGCTTCTCGCTCTGATAAAGTTTTCGTACTATCGTTACCTATGAATGAAATTCATGAGTTAGGACTGATGTACCTGAATTATGAGATTCTTTTGCATGGGTATAAAGCTATTTATTTAGGTGAAAGTATGCCCATTCAAAATCTAAAAGATCTTAAAAAACATTTTGATAATATTATCTTTTTATCCTATTTAACCGTTCAGCCAGACCGTTCTATTATTAATGAATACGTTCAGGAAATGAGCATTACATTGCTAGATGATACCACGTCGTTATGGTATATTGGGCGACTAGTTGAGTTCATCGAATTGGATAATGAAGAGGAAAGAATTGTAATTTTTAATTCTATTTCAGATTTAGTTGATAAACTTTGATTTTGTTTAAACATTTTGTATATTTGCTAAACAAATAAATATGAAAATTACAATTATAGGTTCTGGTTTTTCGGCTTTGTCAGCTTCTTGCTATTTAGCAAAAAGTGGACATCAAGTCAACGTTTTTGAAAAAAATGCCTCGATAGGAGGTAGAGCAAGGCAGTTAAAGAAAGAAGGTTTTACTTTTGATATGGGTCCAAGTTGGTATTGGATGCCAGATGTCTTCGATCGTTTTTTTGCTGATTTTGGAAAAAAAACTTCCGATTATTACGAGCTCATTAAGCTTTCTCCAGCATATCGCGTTTATTATGGTGTTGATGAATTTATCGCAATTGCTGATAACCTTCCAGAAATCGAAGCTACTTTTGAGAAAATCGAAAAGGGTAGTGGAAAGATTTTGCATGATTTCATGATGGAAGCGCAAAGCAATTACAATATCGCGATCAAAGAATTGGTTTATCGTCCAGGGGTTTCTCCTCTAGAGTTGGTAACCATAGAAACGGCTGCTAAAGTAGGACAGTTTTTTAGTAACATCAGTAAAGACATTCGCAAGAAATTCAAGAATGAAAAACTGATTCAAATTTTAGAATTTCCGGTTTTGTTTTTAGGTGCAAAACCATCAGATACACCTTCCTTTTATAGTTTTATGAACTACGCCGACTTTGGTCTTGGAACTTGGCATCCTAAAACAGGAATGTTTGACGTTGTAAATGCCATGGAAAGTTTAGCTCTAGAGTTAGGAGTTAGATTTCATACCAACTCTAATATTGAAAAAATTATAGTAGAGAATAAAGTGGCTAAAGCCATCGTTGTAAATGGAGAACGAATAGATTCGGATATTGTTTTAAGCGGTGCTGATTACCATCATACAGAAACTTTATTAGATAAAGAACATAGAGCCTACTCAGAGAAATATTGGGAAAGTCGCGTATTTGCTCCTTCTTCTTTACTATTCTATGTGGGTTTCAATAAAAAAATTGAGAATATTTCGCATCACGCCCTGTTTTTTGATGTAGACTTCAAGCAACACGCTATAGATATCTATGATAAACCGCAGTGGCCAAAAGAGCCTTTATTCTATGCTAATTTCCCGTCATTGACGGATAAATCAGCAGCGCCCGAAGGAATGGAATCTGGTTTCTTCCTCATACCATTAGCACCAGGAATAGAAGATAGCCCGGCATTAAGAGACGAATATTTTGATAAAATTATTGAGCGTTTTGAGAGGTTAACCCAGCAAAAAATAAAAAATAATATTATATTTAAAGAATCTTTTTGCAAGAATGATTTTGTTTCTGAATATAATTCTTACAAAGGAAACGCTTATGGAATGGCTAATACTTTGTTACAAACGGCCTTTTTGAGGCCTAAATTAAAAAGTAAAAAAGTTAAGAATCTCTATTTTACAGGACAATTGACTGTTCCTGGACCTGGAGTTCCCCCTGCATTAATTTCAGGAAAATTAGTGTCAGAATTAATAGAAAAAGCAATTTAAATTACCCAAATTATGAAGCAATTATTTGACGATGTCTCATTCAAATGCAGTAAGTTAGTGACAAAAAACTACAGTACTTCATTTTCATCTGCTGTATATATGTTGTCGCCAAGTATTAGAGATGCTATTTATAGTATCTATGGTTTTGTGCGTTTTGCGGATGAAATTGTCGATTCTTTTCATGGATTTGATAAGGAGCAACTGATAAATGATTTCGAAGTTGACTATTATAAAGCACAGAAATTTGGAATTAGTCTCAATCCCATTTTGAATTCCTTCCAACAAACCGTGAAGCAATATAATATTACTGATGATCTAGTTCAAGCTTTCTTAAAAAGTATGAAACTTGACTTAGTAAAATCAGATTATGAAACACAGGATGAATACGAAGATTACATTTACGGTTCTGCGGACGTGGTAGGTTTAATGTGTCTTAAAGTTTTTGTCAAAGGGAATTCCGCTCGTTATGAGCAATTAAAAGGAGAAGCCATGCGATTAGGGTCAGCTTTTCAAAAAGTGAATTTCCTTCGTGATTTGAAAGACGATAATTTAGTTTTAAACCGAAATTATTTTCCTGGTGTTGACTTGAAATCTTTTGATGAAGCTGCAAAAACAGCTATTATCAAGGAAATCGAAGAAGACTTTGCTGTCGCGTTTCAAGGAATTGTAAAACTGCCTATTGAAGCTAAATTTGGTGTCTATACGGCATTTGTTTATTATAAAAAATTGCTTACAAAGCTAAAAAATACACCTTGTCACGAAATTGGAAACGCTAGAATTCGTGTTTCTAATTATACCAAGGCTGGACTTTTAGCCCAATCATTCGTAACCTATAAATTAAAATTAGTTTAGTACTTTTAAATAAATCAACAATGATCTCCTTTTTAATTTTTATCAGCGTTTTTCTAATTATGGAATGTGTAACTTGGCTCATGCACAAGTACGTAATGCACGGTTTAATGTGGTATTTTCATGCTGACCATCATCAACCAAAATACGAACATCCGTTTGAACGAAATGATATTTTCTTTGTCATTTTTGCACTTCCTAGTATCGTTCTATTTTATTTTGGTGTTGAGGGCGGACTTAATTATTTGTTCTTCATCGGTCTAGGAATAACAGCCTACGGTTTTTGTTACTTTATGATCCACGACGTATTGATCCATCAACGGTTTAAGTGGTTCAAGAACACTAAAAATAAATACTTAGTGGGACTTAGAAAAGCACATAAAGTGCATCACAAGAAATTGGGAAAAGAAGACGGAGAATGCTTTGGAATGCTTTTCGTTCCATTCAAATACTATAAAATATAAAGAAACTTTTATGGCGTGACCCGCAAAAAAAATGCGGGTCGGGCTTTACGGCTTTATCTCTTCGTTCCGAAAAATCGGGACTTCGAGGATATCGCCTGCAATCCCTCACGCGATTTTGTTACCACTTCAAGATTAGAAATTTTAAGAACACCTTACCATGAAACTATATAAAAAAGAATCGGTTCAGCATGTGAATGCAAGTATCGAAGAATGCTGGACTTTTTTCTCCAATCCTCAAAATCTGCAAAAAATAACGCCTGAAACCATGGGTTTTCAAATTACGGATTTTGACGGAAAAAGTATGTATGCAGGTCAAATTATTCAATACAAAGTGTCGCCTCTTTTAGGAATTACCTTGCCTTGGGTGACCGAAATTACTTTTGTAAAAGAGAACAGTTATTTTATTGATGAGCAGCGTTTTGGTCCCTACGCCATGTGGCATCACAAACACTTTTTTGAAAAGACCGAGACTGGAGTAAAAATGACCGATGTAGTTCATTATGGTCTACCATTGGGTTTTTTGGGCCGAATCATGAATCGCCTATTAGTTGAAAATAAATTGAAACAAATTTTTGCTCATAGGGAGAAAATGGTCAACCAACTTTTTAATTCAAAATAATGAGCAAGCAAGCTGTTTCTTTTTTTTGGTTTCGTCGAGACTTGCGTTTAGAGGATAATGTAGGTTTGTATCATGCCCTACAGTCTAATACGCCAGTTATTCCGTTGTTCATTTTTGATGATGCCATACTTGATAGTTTGCCTAAAAACGATGCCCGTGTTGGGTTTATTCACGATTCTCTTTCAAGAATAAATGTACAATTGCAAGAATTTGGGAGTTCTCTTTTAATAAAAAAAGGAAACACTGCGCAAGTTTGGCAAGACTTAATGAACGAGTTCGATCTAAAAGAGGTTTTTTATAATAAAGACTATGAACCCTACGCGTTAAGTCGCGATGCGACAATTTGTGAGGTGTTGTTAGCTAATAACACCCTTGTACATTCGTTCAAAGATCAAGTTGTTTTTGAAGAACTCGAGATCGCCAAAGCGGATGGTTTACCTTATACTGTATATACACCTTATAAAAATAAGTGGTTAGAAAAGTACAGGAGTACTGCCCCTGTAGCTGAATATGATTGTGCAGCGCATTTTTCAAATTTCTTTAAAAGTAGCTTTACATTTTTAAGTCTGGAAGAAATTGGTTTTGAGGCAAGCACTATTAAGGTAAAGCCACATAACCTTACAAAAATTACTAATTATCACGAAACGCGCGATTTTCCCGCAGTTGATAGTACTTCTTATTTATCACCGCATTTGCGTTTTGGGACCGTTAGTGTTCGAAAATTAGTCAATTGGGCGGCTCGCAAAAATGAGGTTTTCTTGAGCGAATTGATTTGGAGAGAGTTTTTTATGCAAATTCTATATAATTTTCCAAAAGTGATGACTCATAATTTCAAGTCAGCATATGATGGGATTCAATGGCGCAATAATGAAGCCGAATTCAAACGCTGGTGTACCGGAACGACGGGTTATCCTATGGTGGATGCCGGGATGCGTCAATTGAACGAAACGGGGTACATGCACAATCGAGTTCGAATGGTGGTAGCGAGTTTTTTGTGCAAACATTTAATGATTCAATGGCAATGGGGTGAAGCTTATTTCGCTGAGAAGTTATTGGATTATGAACTTTCTGCTAATGTAGGAAACTGGCAATGGGCAGCAGGAACGGGTTGTGATGCAGCTCCTTATTTTAGAGTATTCAATCCCGAAATTCAGTTGAAAAAGTTTGACGAAAAAGGGATATACATTCGTAAGTGGATTCCTGAGTTCGACTTGGGTTATGGAAAACCTATGGTTGATCATGCTATGGCGAGGGATAGAGCTGTTGCTACTTATAAAGCGGGAATAGTAAAATAATTTTTTAGAGACAGAGAAGTCACATATTTGTTTTAGATTAAGAACTTATTGTGCTTGTAAGTCAGTAAGGATTTAGATTTTAAAATTTTATTCCTAACAGTTTTAGAGCGGATATCACGCCAATTTTATTTTTGAAGCTAATCATTGTTGAAATAGTTAAAAAACGGAGATGGCTAAGCTGTTTAAATAGAAATCAGCGAATCAACTTACTGAGCATCCCTTCAAAAATAAATCCATGAAAAGGTAGAACAGCGTACCAATATAATTTACCGGCAAGGCCTCGGGGTTTAAATGTAGCTGATTGATATAGCGTATTCCCAATTATTTTGAATTCTAACCAAGCTTCACCTGGGAGTTTCATTTCAGCAAACAAAATTAATTTGCCCTCTTCTTTATTAGCATACAATACCCTCCAAAAATCTAAGGCATCTCCTGCATGAATTTCATGCTTATTAGTACGGCCTCTTCGTGAGCCTACTCCTCCATATAGTTTGTCGATAAATCCTCGTAAATCCCAAAGCCAATCTCCATAATACCAGCCTGTTTCCCCGCCGATGGACCAGATTTGGTTTATAGTGAAGTCTCTGTTGATGATTTCTTTTTTTCTACGATCGATAAAGCAGTCTTTTTTTGGAACTTTTAAATAGGTCGAAATATTAGTTTTGAATCTTCCGCTGACCAAAGAGTCCTTCCAACTGGAAGCTACTTTGTCCTCGTCTACTTTTATTAAGGCTCTCGAAAGAGCACGTTCATAAGTCATGGGTTGCACCTGCAAGAGGTCGTTGATTTTAGTGTCGCGACACACCACTTCTACTTTCATACTACTGACCAGAGCAGATGCGAGTTTGTAGGATGTTGAGGTGACAAAATACAGCCAATAGGAGGAAAGCTTGGGTGTCATTACTGGTACAGTAAAGATCCAGCGTTTTAGATTTTTTGCTTTGGCAAAAGCCAATAACATTTCTTTATAGGTAAGGATATCAGGCCCACCAATATCAAAACTGGAATTAAAGGTGACTGGATTGAAAAGAGATTTCAATAATAAGTCTAAAACATCATTGATAGCAATGGGTTGACAACGCGTGTTGAGCCATTTTGGGGTAATCATAATAGGGAGCTTATTCACTAAATCCCGTATGATCTCGAAGGAAGCGCTGCCGGAACCTACAATTATTCCCGCGCGTAAGGTGGTTAAAGCAAAAGTTCCTGAATTGAGTATGTCTTCTACATTTTTTCGCGAAGACAAATGCTTAGATAGTGATTGGTCGTTGACAATACCGCTCAAGTAAATGACTTGCTTGGTATTTGTAGTATTGATTTTTGACACAAAATTCTCAGCCGAAATTTGCTCTAGATTTTCATAATCAGCGGAGCTGGACATCGAATGAATCAAATAATAAGCAACTTCAATATCTGTTGGAATATGATCGAGTGTATCTTCTTCTAAAAAATCAACCTCAATAATTTCAACATTTTTTTTTAATTCCTCTGGAACATAAAAACGGTTTTTATCTCTTACGCAACAAACGATATCGTGACCTTCAGCTACCAATAATGGTAAGAGTCGTTTCCCGATATAGCCTGTTGCACCTGTTAAGAGAATCTTCATTTGTGGTATTTATTGAATTAACTCAATTTGTTCGAAATTAAGCTAATAAATTCTTTTCTCGTTTTATTTTTTTCAAATGCTCCGGTAAAAGAGGAAGTGGTGGTGAAAGAATTTTGTTTTTCTATCCCGCGCATTTGCATACACATGTGCTGTGCTTCAATAACTACAGCTACACCTAGTGGTTGTAGTGCTTCTTGTATGCAATCTTTAATTTGATCGGTTAATCGCTCTTGAACTTGCATTCTGCGCGCATAGGCATCAACAATTCGTGGTATTTTACTCAATCCTACAATTTTCCCGTTAGGAATATAGGCAATATGAGCTTTTCCAAAAAAGGGTAGCATATGATGTTCACACATAGAATATACTTCGATGTTTTTTACCACAATCATTTGGCTGTGATCTTCCGTAAATAATGCAGATTTTAATATTTCAAGAGGATCTAATGCATAACCGTGCGTCAAAAACTGCATGGCTTTAGCAACTCTTTCCGGTGTTTTTTCTAATCCTTCTCTCGTAACATCTTCTCCTAAACCGTGTATAATTGTTTTGTAATTTTCGGCTAAAACATTGGTAGTTTCCGCGTTATATTGTTCTTTTTTCTCGTAATTTTTCATTTCTTTAATCATGCGTTTGCTATTTAATTGAGAGGTAATTATATTTTAAAACTTACTATTCCATAATCCATTTCAAAAATTTGACCTGAAATAGATTTTGCTTTATTTGAAATTAAGAAATCAGCCATGCCGGCAACTTCTTCTGGTTTTAGGTATCCTTTCATAGGATGGCGTTCTACCATATTTTCTTTCATGCGGTCATTACGTAAAATCCCTGCCGCTAGAGTGGTTTCGGTAATCGTAGGAGCTATAGCATTGATGCGTACTACCGATGCTAATTCAGCTCCTAGCGATTTCACTAATCCTTCTACACCTGCTTTTGCTGTGGCAATACTAGCGTGGTATGGCATCCCTAGTTTTGCGGCAACAGTACTGAACAACACGATAGAAGGATTAGTTCCCTTTTTTAAAACAGGTAAATATTTCTGAATGACTTTTACAGCGCCAATTACGTTTATTTCGAAATCATTTCTAAAATCATCGATACTTAAACTGCCTATTGGTTTCAAATTAATGGATCCCGGGCAGTAGATTATTGTATCAATAGTTTCAAGTTCTGGTAACGGATCATTTAGTACATCTACTGGGAAATGAATTAAATTAGGATGCGTTACATCAGGGGCATTTCTGCTGATGTTGTAGATTTTATTTTGTTCTAATTGTTGCATTAAAATAGCGCTTCCTATCCCTTTGCTTCCACCTATAATAAGTATATTTTTCATTTAATTTGATCTTGCAATTTATCGTTTAGAAATTTTATTATTTGTTATTTGTCTTTGTAGCGAGCATTTAAATCTTCCTTTTTCAAAAGCACGTAATTTTTCATGCTTGGTTTTGCGTCCTTGAACACGTGCGCGCCACATTCTAAAACTTGATGGTTTCATTTCTGTTCGCATCAAGTCAATTACTTCTTGTTCTTTTAAGCCAAATTGCATTTGTATGGCTTCAAACGTGGTTCGGTCTTCCCAAGCCATCTCTATGATTCTATCTTTATCAAGGTCATCGAGTATTTTTTTCATGAACGGTATTTTTCAAATTGGTTAACTACTATAGTTGCTTTCAAATCAAACATTAAATTGTACAGACCAAAGAAGGTGCGATTCATGTAAATAAAATGTTTAGAACCGCGATTTCCATTCATTTTTCTTAGGTTAGTGTCTTTAGAAAAGCGTTCACCTAATTGAGCGATAGCTTCAAAAAATGCTTCGTCTGAGAAGTCAAAATTTTCAGATTGAAATGGTTTCGTGAATAAAGACAATAAATCATGAAACATTTGAGTGAAATATAGGACTTCTTCTTTAGAGTCATCTGCTCTCAAGATTTCCAATTCATATAATTTGGCACTAAATAATACAGGGTCATTGATTACTTTTTCATCGATTAGTTCAAAATAAGGAATGTAAAAATCATCTGGAATTATTTTCATACAGCCAAAATCAAGCGCTACTAATTCCTTTTTTTCATTAACTAAGAAATTACCAGGATGCGGATCTGCGTGCACTTTTTTCAAGATATGAATTTGGTACATGTAGAAATCCCATAATGCTTGTCCTACTTTATTAGCAATTACTGGATCAGAATTTTTAAATTCTGATAAATGAACTCCAGTCATCCAGTCCATAGTTATTATTTTCTCAGATGAAAATTCAGGATAGTAATTTGGGAAAACTAAATTTTCAATTTTTTGACAAGCCGAAACTACTTCTTGACTTTGTTTTAATTCTAATAGGTAATTTGTTTCTTCAATTAACTTGTCTTCTACTTCTTTGAAATATTTATCTGAATCTTTTCCTTGTAGATTAAACATTCTAATAGCAATTGGTTTCACTAATGATAAATCAGATGAGATACTATTAGCAACACCAGGATACTGAATTTTCACTGCCAATTTTTTGCCGTCTTTTACCGCTAGATGTACTTGTCCAATACTTGCTGCATTGACAGAGGTAGCGTTAAACTCGTCAAAAATCTCGTAAGGTGTTTTTCCAAGATTATTTTTGAATGTTTTTAATACCAAAGGAGGGGATAATGGCGGAACAGAAAATTGGGATAATGAAAACTTTTCAACATAAGATTGAGGTAAAAAGCTCTTATCCATGCTCAACATTTGAGCTACTTTAAGCGCGCTTCCTTTCAAGCTTTTTAATCCATCGTAAATGTCCTCGGCATTGTCTTCATTTAATTTATCACGAGTCAAGTCTGAGTTAACTATTTTTTCTCCATAATATTTCAAGTAGTTAACACCTACTTTAGCACCAGTTTGTACTAGCTTAGTAGCTCTTTCTATTTTGGAAGTAGGGATATAATCTATTGTTTTCATTTATTTAGCTTGTATTTTTTCTTTAAAAAGAAATTTTCCAAAATCCAGTAGGCTTTCAATTGGACTGATATTCATTAATTCGAATGTTGCTTTCACTGATTTCTCGATATAGATATCGGTTTTTTCAAAATTAGGTGAAGAATCATCCATCCAAAATTTCAAGGTCATTAGTAGTTGAATCCAAGAGCCTTCCGTGATGGCTTTTTCTTGTAATTCCTGTACTTTTTCATTTTTTATACGGTAATCGTCAGTTAATATTTCAGTGATAAAGTCCTTGTATCCCTTTCGCATTTCAGAGAATTGCATGAGATTCTTTAATTGATTTTTGTGAGCGCTTAAACTCATTAAAACGTAACTGCGGTTAGCAGATAACAGTTCGAATAAAGTAAAATAGAAACTAAGCATCTTACTTTTCATGTCGTAGTCTGCGTAATTAGGGTCTTTATTGATTAGCTCGATTGTCTTGTCAAGAAACTGCTGGTATACTTGTTTTTCAATGCTTTCAAAATTTCCGAAAAATTGATAAAATTCAGCTTCAGCAAAATTATTCATCTTTGCAAATTGAAAAACTGATTTTGGTTTTTCATTGTGTTCTAATAAGTAATTCATGTATATAGAAACAATTTGTTCTTGTGTTATTTTATTTTTTTTAGTTGCCATCGTCATGTTTTTTTTAATTAGAGGATAAAGGTAATAAATGTTTAACAATATATCCGCAAAGTTAAACAAAATATTTGTTGTATCTTTGTACGACACAAGAATTATTTAAATTATTCTGCCATGAAAAAAAATGTTTTGATTACTGGAGGTACTGGATTTGTTGGTAAACATCTCACTGATTTACTCATTGGGAGTGGGTACAGCGTTTCCATCTTAAGTAGAAATAAAAAAGAAAATATTTCTGACATTTTTTATTACACCTGGGATGTTGAAAATCAAGTGATTGAAGCGGAGGCTGTACTGAATGCCGATTACATTATACATCTTGCAGGAGAAAACATAGCTGCAAAACGATGGTCCGCGAAAAGAAAAGAAGAAATTCTTAAAAGTAGGGAAGAGTCGATTCAATTGATATATGCTGTTTTGAAAAAAAATCATAAAGTGCCAGAAGCTTTTATTTCTGCCTCTGCAGTGGGTATTTATGGTGCATTCAATGGTCAGGCAATTTGTACTGAAAAAACACCAATAGCGACTGATTTCCTGGGTTCAACTTGTCAAAAGTGGGAAGCTGCCGTGGATCGTGTGGGTAGCCTTGGGATTCGTACGGTTAAAATTCGTACCGGTTTGGTATTAGGTAAAGACGATGGTTTTTTAAATAAATTAGTCCCGTTATTCAAATGGAATTTAGGGTCGGCTTTAGGCTCTGGTCAACAGTATATGCCTTGGATTCATGTGGATGATCTTTGTAGGATTTATTTATTAGCGATGACTAATCCTCAAATGGAAGGCCCGTTCAATGCAGCAAGAAATGATAATACTACGAACAGTATTTTTTCAAAAACCTTAGCAAAACTTTTTGGACATTCGCTGTGGTTGCCTAATGTTCCTGCTTTTGTATTAAAAATAATGATGGGTGAAATGTCAAAAATTGTTTTGACGGGGAGACGTATTTCTTCTGATAAAATCGAAAGTATGGGCTTTGAATTTGAACATAAAAAATTAGAAGACACCTTGAAAATTTGTTTATAGTAATCGTTTTAGTGTAAAACAGACAATACAGTTACGGTTACTTTTTTCGAAATTTTATTTTTAACGATATATGGGATGGAGATATCGAAGTCATCCGTGTTTAAAGTAAAAATAGAGTGCAGGGCTAGTCCGTTGCTTACTTTTTTTATTTTAGCGGCTACTCTAATGCTCTTTGCCTTTCCGTGAATGTTGATTTTTCCATTCAAGTAATACACTTTTTCAACAGTGTCAATAGCTTCCAGTTTAAAATTTTCAATCTCTCCTTTAAAGCTAGCTTTTGGATATTTTTTGCTTTCTAAATAATGCTCATTAAAATGGTCTTCCATTAATCTACGCTCAAAATGGAACTTATTAATGTAAACTACAAAAGTAATAGATCCTTTTTTTGTATTTAAATCGCAATGAACCGATTCGTTTTTTGCTTCCACATTTTCAAAAAAAGGCACAGAGGCTTCAAAAGTAATGATCCCCGTAGTTGTGGTTCTTTTCTCTTGAGCAGCGCAATGATATGCGACCAATAAAGCAAGTATAAGTAGTGTTTTTTTCATAGGGAATGTCCTATATTGTTCTACTTAAAGTTACGAAAAAATATTGGGTTTTTTCCTATAAGGAGCGTTATAATTATGGATAAAGGGCCATTGCAGCATATTTTTAAAATGGTAATTTGGTAGGTATTTTTGTATTCATACATAAGAGTTTCGTAATCAATTATTTAGCGTAATTCAATTCGAACATTGTATTTTTCCAAACTCGCCAGCGTTTCTATCGAACTGTAATTGAATACTTCTTCGTGGCGATTTTTTTCCTTTTTTAAGGCTATTTGCTTCAAACAGTTACAAAAACGACGTACTTCTTCTAAATTGGAAAGAATCAACCCGGGAACTTTTGCGTTTTCCCCATTCTTATCTTTGGAAACCATAGTAAAATAAGAAGAATTACAATGTTTCACCACTCCAGTTTGAATATGTTCTGATTCTACTCTTATGCCAACAATCATGGAGCTGTTCCCAACATAATTGACACTAGCTTTCATAGTCACCAATTCTCCTACTTCTATAGGTCGTAAAAAATCAACTGTATCCACGGATGCCGTGACACAATAATTCCCAGAAAATTTAGAGGCGCAGGCAAAAGCAATTTGATCCAATAAGGAAAGAATATAACCTCCATGAATTTTACCGCTAAAATTAGTATGTGACGGCAACATTAGTTCTGAAATGGTAATGTTAGAGGAAGCTATTGTTTTGAACGTTTTATTCATGCTTTTACTTGATTTTAAAGGGAGAAATTTCTTTTTTTACGCCTATTATATAATATTTAGTATCTCCCCACCAAGGAAAAGTTTTGTAGCGTTCGATATACGATACTTTTACGTATTGCCCTTCCATTTCTTGTAAATCGGTTATTACTTTTTTGTCTTTGTCTAAAACGGAAAAAGTAAAGATTTGAGCGCCAGATATTCCTTGACTTATTTCGCCCTCCCAAGTTTTAAAAAGCATGCCTTTATGACTAAATTTAATTAATTCTCCAGAGCGAACGCCTTCGCTGTAGGTGGCATAGTATAGAAAGGTAAAATAACTAACGGTCGATAGTACAAGCAGTACGATAAGGATTCCTAAAAATTTTCTCATTTTTTTCTAGTTTAATAATTGATTTTGGTCTTTTTCGGCTCTATTAATAATGTTTTCTGGAAGTGATTTTTTAGCTTTAGCTCCCATTTTTTTTAATTTTTCTACGCTAGTAATTAGGTTTCCTTTTCCTTCTACTAATTTATTCATAGCCCCACTATACTCTGTTTTACTTTCGTCGATTTTCTTCCCTATTTTGATTAAGTCTGCAACAAAACCTTCAAATTTATCATACAATGCTCCAGCTTGACGTGCTATTTCAAACGCATTTTCTTGTTGCTTTTGATTGGCCCACATACTATCAATGGTGCGTAATGTGGCTAATAGAGTGGCTGGTGTAACGATAACAATGTTTTTCTCGAAAGCTTTATTGTACAAAGTAGTATCTTCATTAAGAGCCATGGCAAATGCGGGTTCAATTGGAATGAATAACAACACAAAATCAGGGCTTTCTATTTGGTACAAATCGTGGTAATTTTTATTTCCCAGTTGTTCAACATGTCTTTTTATCGAATTGACATGTTCCTTTAGAAACCCTGTTTTTAATTCGTCATCCTCTTCATTAATGTATTTTTCATAAGCGGTTAGTGATACTTTTGAATCCACGATCATCTTTTTACCATCAGGTAAATTAATCACCACATCCGGGAATACTCGATTGCCTTCTTCGGTAGTGAAAGCCTGCTGCACTTCGTACTCGCGACCTTTTTCTAGACCTGATTTTTCTAGTACGCGTTCCAATACCAGTTCGCCCCAGTTTCCTTGCATTTTGCTATCCCCTTTTAATGCTTTGGTCAAGTTGATGGTTTCCTTACTCATTTGAATATTCATTTCGCGTAATCCTAATATCTGTTGGCGCAAAGCCGCATGATAATCGATACTTTCTTTATGAGTGTCTTCGACTTTTTTCTCAAACAATTGAATTTTATCTTGCAAAGGAGACAAGATATTTTTCATGTTTTCTTTGTTCTGCTCAGTGAATTTATTCGATTTTTCATCCAATATTTTATTGGCTAAATTCTCAAATTCTTTGGTGAATTTTTCTTGTAGTTTTTCGACTTCGTCTTTTTGTTCCTTATTGCGTTCCCATAGATTTTCAAAGTCTACTTCTTTTTTTGAAAGCTGAATCGCTAGGCTGTCTTTTTCATTTCGAATGGTTTCTTTCTCTGCATTGCTGGTTAGCAATTGTTTTTCGAATAAGGCACGATCGCTCGCTGATTGTTCTTTTTGTTGGTCTAATTGTGACTGTAACGCAATCAGTTTTTCTTCTAAACTGACTTTTTCAGACTGAAAACGAGCAGAAAAAATAAGTTTTCCTATGAAAACTCCAATTGCAAGTGCGATAATAAATAGCAATAAAAAGGGAAGCATATTTGACATAAATAGATTTTTGTAGAAAGTAAAAGTAAGTAATATTACAACTTAGTACTAAATTTATTAGGAGGAAAATAAAAAAGCCAATAAAAAATATTTTTTTATTGGCTTTTTTTAATCCATCACTAAAACTTATTCATCAAGTTTCATATTTCCTCGGTCTGTTTGATTATCAGGGTGAGAGGCTGGGTATCGGTTTGCAGTGATGTCTGAGTTGAGATCCTCGTTTTCTACTGTATTCATAGCTTCTTCTTCTGTTTTCACCCCTCTACTTAAGCTTTCATTATCATTCCAAGTTATTTCTTCATCAGGAATTGGGGCAATCGAGCCATCACCATTCCTGGCTCTTTGACCTATCTTTTTATTACCCTCTGCATCAATTTCTATTTCTTCATTAAGCATAGATTCTTGTGAATTGATTTTTGGGTCTATATCAGTTTTGCAAAGACCCTCTTTGGTATTTTGTTTTCCTTTATTTGAATCTTTATTTTCCATGATTTTTTGTATTTATCTATAATATTAGTCATTATTAATGGACTATCTCCATCATTTAACATAGCTTTAGAACAATGAAATGTAGTTTCTTACTATCGAAGCTTAAAAAACAATACTATCTTTGTTTTTAGATATCATTTTAAAGTTAGTAATGTCCCACCAGCACTTCATCCTCCATAAACCCTACGGCTATTTAAGTCAATTTATTTATGAATTGAAACGAAAAAAGAAACTCTTGGGCGAATTGTATGATTTTCCTCAAGGGACAATGGCTATTGGTCGTTTAGACG